>JAEUIF010000626.1 GCA_016795185.1 Planctomycetia bacterium
TTGTCGCGCAACAGCCCCACGACCCTATCCTCGCTCCCCGGCGTCTTCAGCGCCACCACCCGATTCGGCCGAAACCGACCGCGAATCGTTCGCAACACCCGCCGCGTCTCGTCGTGGTCCGGGTCGCCGACCACTGCGAACTCCTGCGTCGGCCCGAGCAGGAAATCGAGCGCCAGCAGCATCTGGCCGGCGGCCATCGACGAGCGTTCCATCAGCACGCGGGCGAACCGTAATGTCTGCTCGGCTTTCTCTTGCAAGTCGGCGCGGCCGGTTAGCTTGGCGAGGCGCAGCAGCATGGTGACGGCCATCGAGTTGCCCGATGGTGTCGAGTGGTCATGAACGTCCTTGACGCGCGCGATCAGCGCTTCGTGGTCCTGGCTGGTGAAGAAGAACCCGCCCTCGGCTGCATCCCAGAATTGCTCCAGCATTACGTCGGCGAGCTTCAGGGCTTCGCTGAGCCAGCGCGGCTGGAAGGTTGCCTCGTAGAGCGAGACCAGCGCGTTGCCCAGGTAGGCGTAGTCTTCGAGGTAGGCATTCAGCTTGGCCTCGCCGCCGGCGCTCGCGATCCGGAGGAGTCGGCCGTTCGGACCGCGCATCTTCGTCAGCACGAAGTCGGTGGCCTTGCTGGCGGCCTCGGCGTAGCGTGGCTGCTCCAGCACGGCGGCGGCTTCCGCGAACGAAGTAATCATCAGGCCGTTCCAGGACGTGAGAATCTTCTCGTCGCGGCCCGGCCAGACGCGCTGGCCGCGCACGTCCAGTAACTTCTGTCGGGCATCGGCCAGCCGGCGGCGCAGCTCCTCCACGTCGAGTTTCAGGAGCTTCGCTTCCTGCTCGTCGTGCCGGTGGCGGAAGAGAATGGTATGCCCTTCCCAGTTGCCCTGCGGCGTCACGTCGTAGACGGCGTTGAAAACCTGTGCGGCTTCGGGGCCGATGACCTGCTCGATCTCGGCTTGCGTCCAGACGTAGAACTTGCCTTCCTCGCCTTCGCTGTCGGCGTCCTGGGTGCTGTAGAACGCCCCTGCCGGGCTGGTCATCTCACGCAGCACGTAGTCCAGGGTCTCCTCGACGATGCGGCGGTAAAACGGCGCGCCGGTCGCCTGGTAGGCTTCGAGGTACGCCTGGCTGAGCAGGGCATTGTCGTAGAGCATCTTCTCGAAGTGCGGGGCCAGCCAGCGCTCATCCGTGCTGTAGCGGTGAAAACCGCCGCCGAGGTGATCGTACATGCCGCCCAGCGCCATCTTGTCGAGCGTCAGGCGGACCATGTCCAGGGCCTGGTCGTCCTGGAATCGCTGCCAGAGACGCAGCAGCAAGCGCAGTTCGACGGCATGCGGAAACTTCGGCGCGCCGCCAAACCCGCCATGCACCGCATCGAACGCACGGCTCAGCTGCCGGCCCGCGTTTTGCAGCAGCACGGGCGTCAGGTCGCCGACGCCCGCCGGCACCTGCAATGATTCCTGGATGCCCTGCGCGATCTGGCCCGCTTGTTCGATCAGTTCCGGCCGGCGATGCTGCCAGGCATCGGCGATGGCCAGCAGCAAGCGCTTGAAGCCGGGCCGGCCATAGCGGTCGTCGGGCGGGTAGTACGTCCCGCCGTAGAAGGGCTTCAGGTCGGGCGCCAGGAAGACCGACATCGGCCAGCCGCCCTGCCGGGTGAGCAGCTGCACCGCCGCCATGTAAATCTGGTCGATGTCCGGCCGCTCCTCGCGATCCACCTTGATGCTGACGAAATGCTCGTTGAGAATTCTGCCAATCTCCGCGTTCTCGAAGCTCTCGTGCTCCATCACATGGCACCAGTGACAGGCCGAGTAGCCGACGCTGAGAAAGATGGGCCGATCCAGGTCGCGGGCGCGCTGCAACGCTTCCGGTCCCCAGGGATACCAATCGACGGGGTTGTGCGCGTGCTGCTTCAGGTACGGGCTGCTCTCGTGCAGCAGCCGATTGGTGGGGGCCGACGACGCAGTCATGGCACGCTCCGGATGCGGGGACGCGGGAGGTCGCTCCCTGGCATCTTAGCGAAAAGCGTGCCGGCTACTTTCCCAACACGTCGCCGCGCGACGTACCCACCAGACAACGGTCGCCGGCGCGGATCATGTAGGTCAGACGCTCCGCCGTGAGTTGCTGCTGCTTCAGGAAGGTATTGGTGCCGTCTGCGAGCGTGCGCAGCGTGCCGTCCTTCCCCGCCGTGATGAGCGTTTCGCCGTCGGTGCTCCAGGCCACACCATACACCGGACACGGGTGTTTGATGATGCGCACCATACGGCCGATGGTCGGCTGCCAGACGCGCACCGTGCCGTCCTCGCTGGCAGACGCCAGGTACGGCGGGCGGCCCATTTCCTGCGCCGGACGGAAGGCGAGCGCGTGGACCGGGCCGAAGTGATTGTCGAAGGAACGCAGCAATTGGCCCTTGTCCACGTCCCAGACGCGAATCGTCTGGTCCTGGCTGCCCGAGCAGAGATGCTTGCCATCGGGCGAAACGGCCAGCGCCAGCACTGGCCCGGAATGGCCCTTCAGCACTCGGACGTTCTTCGGTTCGGCGCTGTCCCAGATCCGCACCGTGCGGTCGCCGCCGGCCGTGGCGAGGTGCCGGCCGTCCGGCAGCCAGCAGGCATCGTAGATCACATCTTCGTGCCCTTGGAGCTTGCGCAGCAGTTTGCGTTCCGGCCAGGACCAGAGTTCGACGCTGCCGGACTCCGCCGGACTGCCACCCGCGATGGCGAGTTGCTTGCCGTCGGGCGAGAAGGCGAGGGCGTGAACGCAATCGAGTTCGGTGGCGAGCCGGATTTCGATGGGGTCGGTGAACGAACGCATCACGACGCCAGCCTGCGAGCCTTGCAGATAATGTTTGCCGTCGGGCGCGACGGCGAGGGCGGTGATAGCGGGTTTGTTTTTTTCCTGAGCAACCGATGCCGTAGGTGCGACCAATCCACAACAGAGTGCCAGAATGCCGAGGGTTAGCCCCGGAGGGGCGATCGAGGGTAGCCCAGGGCGCAAGCCCGGGGTGTCAGACGCTAATCGCGCACACCAGCCCCGGACGGGCGGAAGAAATTGGCGGCCGGCGAATTCTCTGCCGCCCCTCCGTGGCGGGCGTGGGACGAGCCTGTTTACCCAGGGCTTGCGCCCTGGGCTACCCTCTGTCGCCCCTCCGGGGCTTGGGGAATGATCTGTCAATCGTTGCATGCGCGTCATGACTTGCCGCCGTTCTGCAAACACTCTTGAATCACGTTGCCGCCGCTGACGACCTGGATCGGCCGGCCGTCCGAGGTGTGGAACTCGCGGTCGGGATCAATGCCGAGCAGCGTATAGACGGTGCGCGCCAGGTCCGTGGGCGAAACCGCGTGGTCGGCGGGGCTTTCGCCGCGCGCGTCGCTCTTGCCGACCACCTGGCCGCCGCGCACGCCGCCGCCGGCGAGCAAGATGCTGAAGGCGCGCGGCCAGTGGTCCCGGCCGCCGGCGGTGTTGAGCTTCGGCGTGCGGCCGAATTCGCCCATCACCAGGACCAGCGTCTCTTGTAGCAGGCCGCGCTGGTCGAGGTCTTCGAGCAGTGCCGACAGGGCCGTGTCCAGCTGCGGAATCTTGCCGTTGCTGCCGCCGACGTACCCTTCCTTGAGGGTGCGGAAAATCTGCTGGTGCGTGTCCCAGGTCGGATCGGTGACGGTCACGAATGGGCAGCCCGCTTCCACCAGTCGCCGCGCCAGCAGGCAACTCTGGCCAAGCTTCTGCATCCCGTAGCGCTGGCGCAACTCCGGTTTCTCCGCGGACAGGTCGAAGGCTTTCTTCGCGGCCGGCGAGAAGACCAGGCGATACGCCTGCTCGAACTGCGCGTCGCGGTCCTGGCGCACACCGTTCTCCTCGATCTGCTTCCCGATGCGGTCGATGTCGGCGAGAAACTCGCGGCGGCGTTCCAGCCGATGCACCGGCAACTCGCCCGGCGCTTCGAGGTCGCGGACCTGGAACCCCGGCTTGCTCGGATCGCCAGTGACGGCGAACGGCCGGTTGGCCACGGGCAGGTAGCCATTGCCCTCCTGCACCGACGGCGTGGGCACCGCGATGTACGGCGGCAACAACGGCTTGCCGCCGCGCGTGTGGGCCACCACGGCCCCGTAGCTCGGATACTGGATCACCGGCGACGGCTTGTAGCCGGTGAGCAGGTAGGTGCTGCCGAAGTTGTGCTCGCCCAGCTCCGAAGTCAGCGAACGGACGATGCAGGTTTTGTCCGTGTGCGGGGCCAGGCGCGGGAAGTATTCACAGATGTCGATGCCTGGAACCTTGGTTTGCATCGGCTTGAACGGGCCGCGCACCTCGGCCGGAGCGTCGGGCTTCAGGTCGAAGGTGTCGAGGTGGCTTGGCCCACCGTCGAGCCAGAGCAGGATGCAGTTGGGCAGCTTCGCCTTCTCGTTGGCCCGCAGGCGCAGGGCATCGGACAGACCCAGGCCCAGGGCGGAGAGGCCGCCGACCCGCAGAAACTCGCGGCGCGTGACGCCGTCGCAACGTGGCATGATGAGGTCTCCTCAAGGTCGGGGCGAGCGGCGGGCGTAAGCCCGCTGTTGGAACAGCCAGTCACTGACACCACAAACAGCGGGCTTACGCCCGCCGCTCGCCTGGCGTTTAATGGTTGCAGCAAAACTCCGTGGCGTTCAGCAGCGCCCAGCAGAAATCTTCGAGCAACTTCTTGCGCTCGGTTTCATCACGGGCGCTCAGCTTGCCCTTCCAGTGGGCCAGTTCCGTCGCCGATGGCTGGCGGCTCAGAGCCAACCGATAGAACTGCGCGACGATGACCTCGTCGCTCTGCTTCTCGTGCAGCAGTTGATGCAACCTGCCGCGCGGGTCGGCGAGCTTGTCGTTGAGCCAGCTACCGTTGATCTTGTGCAGCGTCAGGGGCAACGAGCCCGCGCCGCTGTTCTCCGCGCCGCAGCCCTGGTTGCGGTCGCAGCGGCCCAGCAGGTCTAGTGCCACGGATGGCACCCGCGAATCCGTCAGCGCGATGGCGGTGGTCGCATCGGGCAGGCCCGAAAACTTCTCGGCCACGCCGGTCACGCGGCTGACGGCATCGACCATCACCACCGGCGGGAGCGCCCGGACCAGGGCTTTGGCGTAGAAGCGATCATCGGTGCGGTTGCCCGGCAGCGAGAGCGAACTACGCTGGTAGGCTGCCGAAGCGGTGATGACCCGCAGCGTATGCCGCACGTCGAAGCCGTGTTCGGCGAAGTCTTTCGCCAGGGCGTCCAGCAACTCCGGATGCGTGGCGGGATTGGTCGAGCGATGGTCGTCCACGGGTTCGACCAGGCCGCGGCCCAGCAGCGCGCGCCAGAGGCGATTGACGGCGGTGCGGGCGAAGAACGGATTCTTCGCGCCGGTCAGCCAGTCGGCCAGGGCCTGGCGCTGGTCGCCATCGGCATTCAGGAAGCGCTCGCCGGGCAGGCGCGGCAGGGCATTCTGACCGGACTTCGGATGAATCACCTCGCCGCGTTCCTGCAACTGAATGCTCTGGCCCCGGCTCAGTTTCGCGAAGATCGCGGCCAGCCCGTGATAATCGTCCTGCGTCCAGCGGTCGAGCGGATGATTGTGACAGTTGGCGCACTGCAAGCGGACGCCGAGCCAGACCTGGCTCAGATGCTCGGCATGGCTGCGCGGATCGCCCGCGATGCGGCTGAAGTTCACCGGCCCGACGCGATGGCCGTCGCCCAGCGCCAGAACCATCTCCTTCGCCATGCGATCCAGCGGGGTGTTGTCTTTCACCTGTTCGCGAATCCAGCCGTGAAACGCGGCGACGCCCTGCGTCTGCAAGCGATTGCTGGTGATCCGCAGCAGGTCGCCCCACTGGTAGGCCCAGTGATCGACGAACTCCGGCCGGGCGAGCAGCCGTTCGACCAGCTGGGCGAACTTATCCGCGGCGCGGTCGGCCCGATACGCGGCGACTTCCTCTGGTGTAGGCAGCGTGCCGATCAGGTCGAGATAAACGCGGCGGACCAGCACCTCATCCGCGGCGCGCGGCGAGGCCGGCAAGTGCAGCTGGTCGAGCGTGCGGTTGATGTGCTCGTCGATGAAGTTATGTCGTGCCGGCGCATTCGCCGTAGGCTTGGCCTCGTTCACGGGCACCAGGGCGGTCACGCAGCCGACTTCGCCCAGGAAGCGGACCATCAGCACGCTCTGCCCGCGCCGCAGCACGGTGACTTCGCCCGTTGGCGAGCAACGCAGGGCCGCCGGATCGGCCGGCGTGAAGACGGCCCAGCGTGTCACATCCTCTCGGCTGCCGTCGGCGAAGCGAGCCGTGACCTGGACCTGGAACTTCCGGTTCACGTCGCTCAGGGTCTGGGCGCTCGGCGTCATTTCGAGAGCTTGCAAGGTGCGCCGCGCTTCGAGCGGCGCGCCGGCCTTGATCCAGTCGAGCAGCAGGTTATACGCTTCGGTATCCTTGCCCAGGCGGTGGCCGCCCTCGTGCGGCAGCTGGCGCGTGGGCTTGGTCAGCAGCAGGCTTTTTTCGGGCCGCGCCAGGTTGATGCGCCGGCCGCGCAACTCGTGCAGCAGCGATTCGGCATCGAGTTGCGGGTCGTAACCCAGCAGCGACAGCCGCAAGCCGCCGCGCCCAATGGCCGCGCCGTGGCAAGCGCCGGTGTTGCAGCCGGCGCGAGTCAGCACGGGCAGCACCTGCGTCTCGAAGTCCGGCGCGGCGACGCGGGCGACGGCGGGGCCGTTGATCCCGGCAGCGAAAGTCAGAAGCAAGATATAGCGACCGAGCATGACAGTGCTTCTCACGAGAGGTCTGTAATGTAGGGTGGGTCGAGCGTACTCGCGAAGACCCACCAAAGGCGGTTGAGGTGGGCGGCGCGCT
>JAEUIF010000698.1 GCA_016795185.1 Planctomycetia bacterium
ATGCAGTCCGTTTTCCGCAGTTTCTTCATGCGCCATGCGGACGGCCAGTTTGAACTGCAAAACTGGCAAAGCCTCTGGGGAATGCTCACCGTCATGACCATCCGCAGGTGCAGCGAGCGTATCAAGCACTTTCACGCCGCCCGCCGCAACGTCAACCGCGAAGTGACTGCGCCCGTGTCCGATGAATCGCGCAGCGACTGGCAACCCTCCGACCTGGAGCCGACCCCTGCCGAGAGTGCCGCCCTCACCGAGATCGTCCAGGACGTCGTGCACGACCTGGAGCCCGACGACCGGCCGATCCTGGTGCTGCACCTGCAAGGACGTTCCGTGGCTGAGATCAGTCAGGAAATCAACCGAACGCGACGCGCGGTCCAGCGCGTCCTACAGCGTTTACGGCTAAGGCTGGAACGCATGTGCCTGGCCGACATGGATTCCGTCTGATCTGCTGGGGTGCGCCTGATGGCTGCCTTTAAGAAGTCGGTCGATGAACTACCCAGCGGTGAATGGTCCGCGCTTGAACGGCTACTCAAGACCTTTGAAGACGCCTGGCAGCGTGGCGACCGCCCAGCCCTGGACAGCTACCTCGCCGCAAGCAGCGTCGATCGGTGCCTCACCCTGATCGAGTTGGTGCATACCGATCTGGAGTGCCGGTTGCGGGCCGGTGAACCCATCCGCGTCGAGCGCTACCTCGACCAGTACCCCGAGCTGGCCCAAGAGCCGGAGGCAGTCCTAAACTTGATCCTGGCCGAGTACGAGCAACGCTGCCTCGGTGAGCCGCGGCCGCGCGTGGACGAGTATATCCGGCGCTTTCCTCAATGGGCCGGGCAGCTGTCCAGTCGGCTGACCGTTCAGAGCGACAAGGAGACTCCAGGACCATTGCGAACCAGCGGCGACTCAGACACCAGCGCCCGGTCACGGCAACCGGAATTGCCCGGCTTCGAGATCCTGGAGTTGCTTGGGGAGGGCGGCATGGGCGTGGTTTACAAGGCCAGGCAGCTGAAGCCGCGCCGCCTCGTTGCTCTCAAGCTGCTCCGCGGCGGCCGTCCCCTCTCGGCAGCCGAGGCCGCGCGGTTCAATCAGGAGGCTGAGGCGACAGCGCGCTTGCAGCATCCGAATATCGTTCAAGTCTATGAAGTGGGCGAACACGAGGGTCAGCCGTACTTCGTACTGGAATACGTGGACGGGGGTAACCTGGCCCACCAGCTGGCAGGCAAGCCACTGCCGGCCGCCGAGTCGGCTGCCCTGGTCGAAGTACTGGCGCGGGCTATCCACACCGCCCATCAAGCGGGCGTCATTCATCGCGATCTGAAACCGGCCAACATTCTGCTTGTCGCAGCTCCTGGTTCGCAGTTCCCTGGCGATCGCCCTGGCCTGTTGATCCCACACCAGGGATCCGCGATTGGTCATCAAGGGTTGATGGTGAAGATCGCGGATTTCGGCTTGGCCAAGCAACTCGATGTGGCCAGCGGCGCCACGGAGCCTGGCGCCATAATGGGCACGCCCAGCTACATGGCGCCCGAGCAGGCGAAGGGCAGTAGTCGGCACGCTCAACCGGCCACCGATATCTATGCCCTGGGAGCAGTTCTCTATGAATTGCTGACGGGGCGCCCGCCGTTTCTCGCCGCCACACCGCTCGACACGCTGCTGCAAGTGGCGACGACAGAGCCAGTGCCGCCCCGCCGGTTACAGCCCGCCGTGCCGCGAGACCTAGAAACGATCTGCCTTCAATGCCTGGCCAAGGAGCCGCGGCGGCGCTACCTGACGGCGGAAACGTTGGCTGCGGATTTGCAGCGCTTCCGCGAGCATAGGCCTGTGTTGGCCCGCCCCGTTTCGCTGGCGGAGCGCTTGCTAAAGTCGGCCAGACGACGCCCTGCGGTTGCGTCCTTGCTGGCCGTGTTGTTGTTCATGCTCACCGGTGGCTTCGGGGGCATGATGCGCCTGTGGCTCCAAGCGGAGGAACAGCGCGATGCCGCCGAACGGGCTCGCCTTGAGGCCCAACTCCAACGTCAGACGGCCCAGGTCCAGCAGCAGCTGGCGGAACGCCGGTTGGTGGACCTCCAGGTGGCCACCGGAATTCAGCTCATGGAAGACGGCGATCTGTTCGCGGCTCTGCCCTGGTTCGTCCGGGCACTGCATGAAGAACGCCACCTCCCGGAGCGGGAAAGACTGCACCGCATTCGCGTGGAGGCTGTACTGCAACGTTGTCCGCGACTGCTCAAGCTTTGGACACACGACCAGCCAGTGAACTGCGCTGTGTGTAGCCGCGACGGAAAATTGGCGGCCACCGCCAGCGATGATGGCTACGCCCGACTCTGGAACGTGGGCACCGGCCAACCAGTCGGCACCCCATTACAGCATCGGAAAGCAGTTTGGCAAACGGCGTTCAGCCCCGACAGCCGCTCGCTGGTCACGGCCAGCTGGGATGGGACAGCCCAAGTCTGGGATGCGACCACTGGGCAACCGGCTTCCGCGCCCTTGCAGCACAAGAAAGAAGTGTGGAGCGCTCTCTTCAGTCCAGATGGCCGGCGCGTCGTGACTGCCAGCGCCGACGAGACAGCACAGATTTGGGATGCCCAGACGGGCAGGCCGCTCGGCCCGCCCCTTCGGCATGCGGATGAGGTGGTGCAGGCCGTATTCACCGCGGACGGGCATCGTGTCGTCACGGCAAGCCGCGATCACACCGCGCGGCTCTGGAATGCCGCGAACGGGCAACCGATCGGTGAACCGTTGCGGCATGAAGGGGCCGTCGTTCACGTCACTTGCAGTCCTGATAATCGTCTCATCCTCACGTCCAGCCACGATGGCACCGCCTGTCTCTGGGACGCTGCCACTGGGCGAAAAATCGGTGCAGCGCTGGCCCATCGCGGCCGAGTCGTGCATGGGGCTTTCAGTCCGGACAGCCATTTTCTCGTCACGGCGAGCAGCGAGGGCGCGGCGCGGCTCTGGAACACCGCAGGGCAGCTGATGGCCGGGGATCTCAAGCATGGCGGCGGCGTGGTGTTTGCGACTTTCAGCGCTGATGGGCGCGAAGTCGTTACCTGTAGTCAGGACCATACCGCGCGGGTCTGGGACGCCGGTACGGGCCATCCCCGTTCGCCGCCGTTGCGCCACGCTCGGGAAGTCTGGCACGCCGCGTTCAGTCCCGAGGGCCGGTATTTGCTCAGCTGTAGCCACGACAATACGGCGCGCTGGTGGGATCTGCGAACACCGTCGCAGGATATCCCGCCCTTGCGACACGAAGGGGAAGTCTGGCATGCAGCGTTCAGCCCGGACGGCCGGCGAGTAGTCACCGCTAGTCAGGATCAAACAGCCCGGATCTGGGACCTGGCTCGCGGCAAACAGCAGTTTCAGTCCCTGTCCCACGAGGCCGGCATCGTGTCTGCGACATTCAGCCCGGATGGGCGGCGGGTGGTGACCGCCAGTCAGGATCAAACTGCCCGGATCTGGGATGCCAGCACCGGACGGCCCATCGGCAAAGTGCTGGAACACAATGAAGTCATCCGGCGTGCCGTGTTCAGCCCCGACGGTCGAAGCGTGGCCACCGCCAGTGGTGATCGCACAGCCCGAATTTGGGCAGCTGACACGGGCCTGCCGCTAACGGCACCACTACAACATGCGGGCTTCGTGATGCATACCGTCTTCAGCCCCGACGGCCAGTATCTGCTTACGGCGAGCGCCGACCGCGCTGCACAACTCTGGAACGTGGGCACCGGGAAACGGGTCGGGGCCGCCTTGCGGCACGACCAAGCGGTCGTCCATGCCGCCTTCAGCCCTAACTGCAAGCTGATTGTGACTGCGAGTACTGATCACACCGCCCGGATATGGGATGCATTATCGGGACAGATGGTCGCCAAGCTCATTCACGATGCGGAAGTTCGTCACGCGGAATTCAGCCCCGACGGTCGCTGGCTCGCCACAGCTTGTGGTGACCACACAGCTCGCCTCTGGGACTCCGCCAGCCGCAAGCCCTGCGGCGATCCCCTTCGACATGGCGCCGCCGTCGGGCGCATCACCTTCAGTCCGGACTCTCGCCTGGTCGTAACCGCCAGTCATGATGGCACCGCCCGCGTCTGGGATGCAGAAACGGGCCAGCCGCTAAGTCCGGCGATGCGGCACAACAAGGAAGTCTGGCACGCAGACTTTGACTCGGGCGGCAGCCAGGTCGTGACTGCCAGCGGCGACGGAACCGCTAGGGTCTGGAGGCTGAAGCCCACGACTCTGTCGATTCCGGACCTGATCGGGTTTACCGAATTGATGAACGGGCGCAGACTGGATCCTAGCGCAGGAGATCAGCTCCTTAAGGGCAAGGAATTACGACGCATGTGGGAAGATCTGGCGTCTCGACCGATTGATTGACCTCCGGTTTCATGGTTCAAACAACTTTCCTGACAAGCCTACCCGCAACAGCCGCTGAATCTCATCCGACTTGAGGTCAAACCCCATTGGCCTGACTCCGCCAGGCAACTCCACCACTATCAACTATCGTGTGGCGGACGGATGGACGGATGGCCTTCTTCATATTCCTCGCACTCTGACTGGTCTAAAATTGCGATGGTGCATTACCGCCAGGCCGGGTCAGAGGAAGAGTGTGGCGCGAATGGCACTGTTGTGCTCTTTGTCGCCGCTCAGTGCGTACGCTGAGCGCCGGCGCGCATCCGTGCTTTTGCAAATGGGGCAATTCCGGCTGAAGCGCGTATTGATGCTTGAATAAAGCGGACATGCTTGCCACTCTTGAGGTTGCTCAAACGACCCCAGCATGCGAACTAGGTCATGGCGCTGCGGCGCAGACGGGCGGAGTGAATCTGCTCGCTTGTAGGGTCAGCAGCCACTATCCTCGCTGGTAGTCAAATCTTCCGCGAAAAACACGAGTGTCTCTTGGCCAGGAGAGGATGATCTCATGAACAGTTGGAGGACTTCCTTCGGGCCACTGGGATGGGTGGCCGCCGTGGTGGCATTGCTGTCCATAGGCAGCGTTGCGCTGGCTGGCGACTGGCCGCAGTTCAAGCGCGATGCCGCCCGCACCGGCGATGCACCGGACGAGGTGCTTGAGTTCCCAATGCATCGCGTCGTCGCCGTCAAGTTCCCCGCACCAATCTATGCCTCGGCGGCGGTTGTCGCCGGACGAGTCTACGTCCAGGATGTCCGCGGCCAGGTGGCCTGCATCGACGGCGCCAGCGGCAAGGTGGTCTGGCTCACCAGCATCGGCGGCGTCGCCAATCACTCCTCGCCTGCCGTCGCGAACGGCAGAGTTTTCGTCGGCTCCAGTGCCGGCCATCTCGCCATCCTCGATGCGAAGGACGGCAAGTTGCTCGCCAAGGTCCCTGGCAAGGGCGGCGTTGTCGCTTCCCCGGCGCTGGCCAACGGACACGTCTACTTCAGTGCGCTCGACGGCGAACTCATCAAGATCGACTACTCCGGGCGCGTGGTCTGGACCTTCGCGGAGGCCACCGGCAGTTTCCTCGATTTCGCCGTGCGCGGCGACGATATCCTCTTCTTCGGGCGATCCGAGAAGGTCGCTCCGCCCTACCGCGAGAACTCGGTGCGTCTCTTTCACCTGCGCGACGAGGGCAAGAGCGTGAAGCTTTTGACCAGCCGCTGGGCCCAGACCTACCCGACGAGCGGCCTGGTCTTTGCCGAGAAGGATCGCTGCGGCTACCAGACCTGGCGCGCTGAGGAGGGCAGCAGCATCGTCGAGGTCTGGGACGAAGACCTGAAAACTACCGTGCACAGCTGGAGCCCAGGTGGGGATAACCCCGACGGGCGTGCCATCCCCGCCTATCGCGATGGCCGGTTCTTCTTC
>JAEUIF010000703.1 GCA_016795185.1 Planctomycetia bacterium
CACGTCGGCTTCCAGCACATGCACCGGCACCTGCAACGCGCGGAGCTTGGTTGCCGTCTCTTCCGCATCCTTGCGATTCAGGCCCTCGGGGTCGTTGAAGTAGTTGACGATGCAGGTCGCGCCAGCGCGGGCGAACCCTTCCAGGATCGCCGCGCCCATGCCGCGCGAACTGCCCGTCACCAGCACCACCTTGTTCGCGAAGGAATAACGCACCATGAACCAGCCCTGCCGCTGTTGTAATCGTGAGAGTTGCCTGCGATGGGCGAGCCCTATTTTTCTGCCCGTACCGCCACGGTTTTCCGCGCCTCGGCGCGCACCTGGACGCCATCGGAAAAAGTGACAGTCCGTGGCGCATCACCGGTGTTGCTGATGCAGTACACCCGTTTGCCGTCCTTGCGGAAGACGGCGGTCAGCGGGTAATCCGCCGTGACGGTCGGTTCCACCTGGCCCAGTTCCTTCACCGCGGCCAGCCAGTGGTAGGTGTGGGCCCTGGTGTTGCCGTCCTCGAACTTGATGCGGTCCAGGCCGCCCTCGAATTGCTTCAGGGCGTCATCCGGGTCGCTGAACGCGCGGTACATCCAGATGATGTCGGCCCACTCATCCCACTTCGCGCCGCCCTTGGCTTTCGCCATCCAGTCGTAGTTTTTCTGGGCATAGCCTGGGTGATGGCCGAGGTAGAGCGAGCCGGCATGGATCGGCAGCCAGTTGATGCCGTGGATGTGCTCCGGCTTGGCGGAAAACCAGGTGGCGTTCGCCCCCTTGCCGCCCCAGATCATCGTCACCACGGGGACCGGATAGCCCTTCGGAAAGTTCTCGCCGCGCACGTCGAACCAGTATTCGTTGATGGCGGCCATCTCGGTGACATACAGCCAGACCCCCAGGTCGCGCAGCTTGGTGTCGCCGGTCGCCTCGCCCCAGAGAATTAGGCCATACCAGGCGTTCATCGCTTCGGAGGAGGATTCGTGGTTATTGCCGTCGCCGAACTTCGCATGGCCGGAAGCCCACGAATGCCCCGCGTAGGGATCGAAGCAGCGCAGGAACGGGAACAGCGGGTCATTGCGGTCGGGGCTGGCCATGTCGCGAATGAGCAACTGCACCATGCCGCCCCAGCGGTCGGCCTTGGCCCAGGCCGGATCGTGCCGCGCAATTTCGGCGGCGGCGCGCAGGTAGTAGCCGTAGTGAAAATGGTGGTCGTTCAGTTCCTTGTCGCTGCCGAAGCTGGCGGGGTAACCGATCAGGGTGCCCCAGCGCTCGTTGTAGACGAACAGCCCCTTGCTCTTGGGCTTGCCATCGCGGTCGGCAGCGGTGAACCACGTTTCCAACCGCTGGCGCACGCGCTCGCGCAGCGTCTGCGTCAGACCGTCGAGTTGGGCTTGCTCGGCTACTGGAATCAGGCACGCCGTTCGGCCCAGCCACTTGCCCTCGGCGTAGGTATCGGTCAGTCCCGGTTCCTTCGTGTCGACCTCGGCCTTCAGATAGCCTTCGAGCCGTTGCCGGTCGCCGGTGCTCGGCAGGACCGGCAGCACTCCGGAAAACTTCATCCGCGTCTGGAACGCCTTACCCTCGGCCAGCTTCATCCGGCCGCGCACCGACGGATACTCCTGGCCCGACAGCTTGCTGTCCGTGTGTCGCCACTGGTGCGGATAAAGGGCGAACAGTGTGCCCTCGGCGTCGCCTTCGTGGGCCTTCGTGGTGTACGTGAACGTAGTCGTCACCTCGGCCGACTTTGGTTCGTAGGACCAGGCCACCTGCGTATCGGTGACGTGATTGTGAGCGTAGTGTGCGAAGTGTTTGAGCGTCGGCGCGGTGTTGTCGGGTAACACGGCGAGTGAGAAGTAAGGTTTGGTCGAGCGATTGGTGAAGGTCTTCTCGCCCAGCCCGGTCCAGGTCGAACCGCTGGGGCCGAACAGTCCGTAGTGCTTGTTGCCAACCGTGACGCCGAGGACTGCGCTTTGCTCGTCGCCCGACCAGACCTTGGGCGCTTGACCGAACGTCACCTTCGCCGCGCCGCCGTCCAGCAGGGCGAAGACGAACGGCGAACCGTGGCCGTAGGTTAGGCGTAGTGCATTCGCGCCGTTGGCAAAGCGCACCGACACGAACCAGTCGCTATAACCATCGACCAGCGCCTCGGTGAACTCCGCTTGTCCGGCATGGCCCAGGACCAGGTCATCGCCCGACTTGTCTGGCATGAAGCCGAAGACCGCAGCCTGGTTGCCCGTGATGTTGCTACCGGGATAGAAGACGCGCAGGCCCTTCCGCTCGCACTGGACCGCCAGCGGGTGCGGATACTGCCGTTCGCCGAAGGGCATCCAGGCCAGCGCACTCCACCAGTCGTTGGTCGGCATCTTGCCCTTGAGGCCGGGCGCGGCCAGCACCTTCGGCGGCGGTTCTCCAGCCCCTGGCGGCAGCGCGGTCGAGTAACTGCCCGCGCCGACACGCACGATAGGCTGAGCATGCAAAAGTCCGTGGCTGACGAGAAGAGTCGCCCAAACGATCCAAAAGCGCTGCATGGGAGTTTATCTCGTGTCTTGATTCATCGCTTCGCGCAGGACCGCTCAAGGTTTCGCACCCACGCAGTACAGCACGCGATCCGAACGGATGAAGAACTGGCCGCCGCAAGGCGTCGGCGTCGAGCGGAAGACCTCGCTGGGTTCAGCGCCCTGCGTGTTCTTGGCGACGATCTTCAACTCCTTGCCCGGCTCGATCACGATGACCTGGCCGTTCTCGGCGATGAAATAGACTTTGCCCTCGACCGCAACCGGCGAGGCCGAAATGCGTGCCGTGCTGATGCGGTCCTTCCACAGGTCTTTGCCGGTCTTCACATCGTAGCAGTTGAGGACACCTTCCATGTTCGAGACCAGCAGGTAGTCGCCGCTGACGATGGGCGATGGCTGATCGCGGCCGTTCTTGCGCGGCGTGTGCCAGACCATGCGCGTCGAGGTCACGTCGCCCGTGCCGCCTGGCCGCACCGCGTAGACGTCGCCTGGCTGACCGTTGATGACATAGATGATGCCGTCGGCATAGGTCGGCGTCGGCTCGCCGCGCGGCGCGAAGCTCTTGCAGGACCATAGTTGTTTGCCGGTCGCCGGGTCGTAGCCGGCGACGAATGGGTCGCCGTTCAGGATCAGTTCCTGCTTGCCGTTCACCGGCACCAGGATCGGCGTGCTGTAGCCTTCGCGGGCCGGCCGGTCCACCTTCCAGATGGTCTTGCCGGTCAGCTTGTCGATGCCGAACAGGAAGGGATCAGATTCACTGTCGCCGTTCTGAATCACCAGGTTGCCGACGATCACCGGGCTGGCCGCGGTGCCGCGCTTGGTCTTGCTCTGGAACTCGCCCAGTTCGCGCGACCAGACGTGCTTGCCCTCGACCGTGTAGCAGTGCAGCCCGCCCTTGCCGAACGACGCGACCACGTGCTCGCCGTCGGTGGCGCAGGTCGCAGAAGCCCAGCCGTTCATGGCATGGCTGGCTTCCGGCGTGCCCTTCCAGGCCACCTGCTCCCACTGCACCTTGCCGGTCTTGCGGTCCACGCAGATGACCAGCCGCTGCTTGCCGTTCTCCTCGGCGGAGGTCAGAAAGATGCGGTCGCCCCAGATCACGGGCACCGATTGCCCCTGCCCCTTCAGCGGCGTCTTCCAGACGACTGATTTGGCATCCCACGTCACGGGGAAGCCCTTTTCGACCGTATGTCCGGTGCCGTCCGGCCCACGAAAGCGCGGCCAGTTGGCATCACCGGCGGCGGGGCTACTCAGGGCAGCACAGCAGAGACACGTCAGCAGGAGTTGGAAGCAACGCACGGCAGTGGTTCCTTGGAGGCGGGGGTGGTAGCCAGGCGGAACCAGATGAGCATATCGCAATCGATTGGCGAATGCCGGGAAAAAATCTCGGAGAGATTGCTGGGAGGTTTGCTTTCGTCCCAGGGCGGCCGCTTGGCGCCTGGCCTGGGACGAATAGGGTCTGATCATGTCGCAATCAGGCGTCTACGCCCGCGACACCGTCAGCGGTTCACCCTTCTCCTTGACCTCGGCCATGATCGCGTTCAGCACGCGATCCGAAGGGATGTTCTCCGCCTGGGCCTCGAAGTTCAGCAAGACGCGGTGACGCAGCGCCGGCAGATAGACCTTGCGCACGTCCTCGAAGCTGACGTTGTAGCGCCCTTCCAGCAGCGCGCGCACCTTGGCAGCCAGCACGATCGCCTGCGCGCCGCGCGGGCTGGCCCCGCAGCGAATGTACTTGTTGGTTTCCGCCGTGGCGAACTCGCCTTCGGGATGGGTGGCCAGCACCAGACGGATGGCGAAATCCTGCACCGGCGGCGCGACCAGCACCTCGCGGATCAGTTGCTGCCATTCGCGGATTTCCCGCCCGTCCATCACCTTGCTCGCCTGCGGGTACTCGCCCTTCGTGGTGCGGTCGATGATGGTCGCCATCTCCTCGCGGCCGGAGTAGTTGACGATCAACTTGAAGAAGAAGCGGTCGAGCTGCGCTTCCGGCAGTGGGTAGGTGCCTTCCTGTTCGATCGGGTTCTGCGTGGCCATCACGAAGAACGGCTTCTCCAGCTGATGAATCGTGCCGCCAACCGTGATGCTCTGTTCCTGCATGGCTTCGAGCAGCGCCGACTGCGTCTTGGGCGTGGCGCGATTGATTTCATCCGCCAGCACGATCTGCGCGAACAGCGGCCCCGGCTGGAAGGTGAAGACGCGCTTGCCGTCGGCTCCTTCGTTGATAATGTTCGTGCCAATGATGTCGGACGGCATCAGGTCCGGGGTGAACTGGATGCGATTGAACTTCAGGTCGAGGGCCTGCGAGAGCGTGCGGATCAGCAGGGTCTTGCCCAGGCCCGGCACGCCTTCGAGCAGCGTGTGCCCGCCGACGAACAGGCAGGTCAACACGCCGTGGACGATGTCCTGATGGCCGACAATGACCTTGCCGATTTCGTTGAACACCCGCTGGTAAGCCTGGCGAAAGGCATCCGTCCGCTGCTGCATGGAGGCGTCGTTCATGGTGAGATGGATCGCTCGGAGCTATCGTTGACGGAAGAAGACTGAACGGGAGCCAGTAAGAGACTACGAGTTGCCGGGTGGCGCGGCCATGACGTCAATCGTTCCAACGGACCAGATGTGCCAACCACAGCAGCACCGGGACGGCGATCAGAATGACAAAGGCAATCGACGCGCCGGCCCAGCCGCCGAACCACCAACTGACCACGACGGCCAGGAGCAACACCAGCAGCCAGTAATGGGCCTGCTCGAAAACCAGTGCGAACAAGCCGTCCATCGCTGCGCCGGGTTCGTGGCAAACTTTATGCTCGGCCTCGTCGCGCACCGCTGCGCGTTCGGCCTGGCTGGGGATAACGTCGCCCGTTCGCGGCGGAGCGGCTTCGCCCGTGCCGGCCCGCACGACCAGGCCGAAAGCGTTCGACGCCACGACCACAATTTCCGCGCCGGCATCCAGCCAGCCATCCTGGCACCGCGCGGCATGCCGTTCGCCACCGACCCGAACGTAACCTGTCGGGCGCAACGCGGTGTCGGCTCGTCCGCGATCACCGATGCACAGGCTCATGCGGTCCTCGGTGGCTCTGTCCTCGATGTACTTACGCCACGGCGTAGCCGGTGTGCTTGCGCATTTCGGGCGGCTTGAACGCCAGGACGATGTCCTCCTTGGGCACGCCAGCCGCTTCCAGTTCGAGCGCGATGCCATCCTCGGTGCCGTCGCGCTGAATCCAGAATTTGCCGTCCTTGATGTCCACATGCACGATGCAGCCGTGTTCGCGCCGTCGATCCCAACCCGCGATCATCAAGAGATAGTGGTCGCGTTCCCGGTCGAAGACGGTCAGTCGATCGATGTTGCCGTGCGCGTACGGTATGCTCGCGTACTCGGCCAATATGCGCTCGATGATTTGCCTATAGTGGGCTACGCGATCCATTGAGTGACTACCCCGCTTCTCGGATCGAACACGATCAACGGAATTCGGTGGTTTTGTAGGATGAGTTTCCCGATTGGTTCATCGAACACATTGTCCATCACGTAATCCGCAACAGCCAGGTATAGAACGCGGCTGGGTTCGCGCTTGCCCAACAAAAACCGATACAGCACATACTGGCCGACGGCTTGCTCTAGGTCCGCGGTTTCAGACGGTCCAAGGAAGTTCTGGACCGCGACTGCGATCTCCGCCGTGCCGTTCCGGGCGGCCAGCAGGCGTTCGCTCAAATCCGCGACCTTGTCCTTGCGGTTCCATTGAAGCTGGAACGGGTCCTGCGTGATCGTCCACCCATCCTTGATGAGCGCGTTCTTGACCGTGTCGTGATAGATGTCGCGTGCGGGCATCGAACGATACTCAGCCTGGATTTCAAGACCGTGCGAAGCCGCAAGCGGCCCCTGGCCTTTCACTCCTGCTTCTTGTCGCGGTCTTCCATCGCCTTCCTCTTGGCGCGCATCAGCCGGCTGGCGAAATCGCCGGCCTCGGCGGACGGTTCGCTGGCCTTGGGCGTCACCGGACGCGGCGTGGTTGATGGCTTTTGCGGCACGCCGATGTCCGCGCCGGGCGGCGGGGGCAACGGCGCGGTGCCGGTCGGCTCGAAGCGTGTCTGGGCTTTCTTCTCCAGCGATTCGCCGATCTCGGCCTTCTTCGTCTTGAGCCGGTCCAGGAACTGCGGCGTGGCGGCGGCGACCACCAGCGTGCCGCGCAGCCGCTGCCAGTACTTCTCGCCGGCCGCGTAAATCTCCGCCGGTTCGACCGCGATGCGCCGCACCGCCACGTCGAAGAAGAGCAGCACGCCGGTCGCGAACACCAGCCAGAACCAGATCGGCTGCATGCTGCGCGACGTCGGTTCGCCGGGCCGGAACAACGTGCCGGAGCGGGCGATGCTGTTCAGAGCGTTGGGGTCTTCCTCGATGGTCATGCCGCCCGTGGCCGCCCGCAGTCGTTCGAGTAGATCGACGTTGCTCTCCATGTCGGCGAATTCCGGCGAGTAGGGGATCGTCACGCCGGTGCGGACGCTGTCGGTCTCCTCGACCTCGACTTCCTTGCCGTCCTTCTTTTGCTTGACCAGGCGCTTCGCCTGCGCGTTGAGGAAGTACGAGCCCGCCTCGTCGGCCTTGAACTCGGCTTCGTACTGCCCGCTGTTCTTCTGCTCGAACTTCAGCTCGTACTTGCGGGCATCGTCCAGGCGCTGCCCCGGTGGGGTGATGCCGCCGCGCAGCGTCAAGTCGGTCAGCGGCCGGTTGTCGCGGTCGCGAGCGTCGATGATGACCTTCACCTTGCCGTCGCGGTACTCCGTATTCAGCGTCAGCCGGCCGGTTTCCACCGAGCGCACCGCGTAGTCGAGCATCTGCTCCCAGAAGCCGGTGTACCAGCGCGCGCCTGCCCAGTCGCGGTCCCAGGCCACGCGGTCCAGACCGCTACGCGCGTCGCTGGTGAACGCCGCCGCCTTGCCCAGCCCGTAGTGCCATTGCGCGAGCACGGGGAAGTCCTGTTCGCCCTGCGGCGGGCCGAGGATGGACATCTGCACCAGCGGCGATTGCTTGGGCGTCGTCCGCACGAAACCGTAGAGCGCTTCGAGATTCTCCGGCAGCTTGGCCGTCGGCCCCTCGCTGATGATGAGCTTGGGCAGGAAGCGCTTCTCGTAAATGAACGATTGGCTGATAAGCCGCGTTTCCTTGGTGTAAATCTGTGGCAGCGCGTTCGGGTTCTTGACGTTGTGGTAGCGTCCGCCCGTGGACACCGCGATGTTGTTCATGTTCTGGTCGGACGGCGCGCCGTGCGTGGCCACGCCGACGGTCGTCACCGTCACCTTGTCGGCCTTCATCTTGGCTAGAAAGGCTTGA
The DNA here is from genome assembly GCA_016795185.1 of Planctomycetia bacterium. Classification (GTDB taxonomy): domain Bacteria; phylum Planctomycetota; class Planctomycetia; order Gemmatales; family Gemmataceae; genus JAGVLI01. The sequence goes on from JAEUIF010000703.1 coordinate 7,822, forward strand.
TTCGCCAGCTGCGGGTCGCCGTCACTGATGATGATGACGTGCTTCTTGGCCAGGTCGTTCTTGGGATCGGTCAGCTTCTCGTGGGCCATCTTCAAGCCAGTGTCGAACTCGGGCATGTCCATCGGCGTCATCTTGTCGATCTGCCGTTTCATCTGCTCGCGCTTGCCCTCGACCGTCTGGAAGGGGACGTGCCATTCCATGCCCTGCCAACCCAGGCCGGTGATGCCGATCATGTCCATCGGCCCCAATTTGTCGATGGCCAGCTTGGCGATTTTCTTCTCCCAGATGTTGCCGTCGCCCATCTCGCAGGCGTGCATGATGAGCACCAGGCCGCCCTTGCCCTGCACTTTGAGCGACTTGATTTCGCAATCGACCGGCAGCGCCTTTTCCACCGCAGTGTTCTGCCAGCCGCCCGCGCCAAAACTGTCCGGGCCGCCGATCATGATCAGCCCGCAGCCCTGGTCGTAGGTGTTGCTGCGAATCATTTCTTGCTGGTCATCGGTGAAATCGTCGGCGGGGGCGTTGGCCAGCACCACGCAATCGTAGTTACTGAGGAACACGCCCAAGTTGGCCTGCTCCTTGGGCAACTGGTCCGAGCGGACATGGTCGATGCGGAACTTGCGCGAGTCCTTGTCGCCCAGCTCGCGCAGCCTTTCCACCAGGAAATCGTGTTCGAGCTTGTCTTCCTTGCCGTCCTTGAGGCCCTCGACGAACAGGATGCGCCGCTGCCCCAGTGCCAGCACGTGCGTGCTGGCCTGCTTGTTCTGAATGCGGCCCAGCGGGGCCTTCTCGGACCTGCCGTCCGGCAGCACAACCCATTCCGGCTTGAACTTCGCCTCGTAGGTGTACGAACCCTTGGGTCGCTCCTTGGGCGGCGGGAACGAGATCGAATTGAGCCCCGGCCGCAGCACCACGTCGCCCCACGGCGACGGCGCGACGTGCTCGCGCCGGCCCTCGACGACTTGCTCCAGGGTCAGCGTGCCCCGGACAGGGTGGGGGTTGTAGGAGCGGATCAGCACGCGAATGGGGAAGCGCGAACCCTGCTCGGTCAGCGGCGGGGCTTCCACGCTTTGCACCAGGACTTCGTGCTCGTTGCGCTGGCCCTTGCCCAAGGGCAGCACGTCAATCTGCACCTGGTTCTGCTTGGCGATCCGCGCTTGCTCCTCGGCGTTGCCCAGATTTTCGTTGCCGTCGCTGATGAGCACGATG
>JAEUIF010000711.1 GCA_016795185.1 Planctomycetia bacterium
TCCCACCCGGGGCTGGCTGCGCCCGCCCGACCACCCCGCGCCCCGCGGGCGGGGGGGGTGGGGCTGCAACCCCCGACGTACTGCCGGCGGTCAGGCAATTACTCCTTGGGCGCGGCACTAGACTTTTCTGGCTCGGAAGGGCCGACGATTCGTCCGTCTGCCAGGTTGACAGGCAGCCTGGACGCTTTACCAAGAATTTACACATCCGTCGCCGCCCGTCACTCGTCTTACGGTTACCAATCGCTATCGACTCGTCGAGCGCATTCGCCTTCGGTTCGAGGATCATGTCATGCTGCATAGCTGGAAACTCGCGGCGGGGTTCTTCTGCTGCTCGCTCCTGGCGGCGGGTGGGTTGTGGCTGACGGCGGCCGATAAGCCGCCGGTGCAGACCGACCGCCCGAAGTTCATGAAGACCTACCAGGACGGCAACTACAAGGACGCCTACGAAGGGCTGCGGCAACTGGCCCTCGACCCCAAGAGCGACCCGGCACAGGTCTCCAACGACCTGAACACCGGCATCCAGTGCCTGCACCAGCTCGGCCGCATCGACGAGGTCGATGAGTTCCGCGAGGCGGTCATCAAGGCCCACGGCCAGAACTGGCGGCTGCTGGAAGCGGCGGCGCAGAGCTATGTCAGCACACCGCATCACGGTCATATCGTGGCCGGCGAGTTCTATCGCGGCAACAAGCGCGGCGGCGGCAAGTACGTCGGCACCATGCAGCGCGACCGCGTGCGGGCGCTGCAACTCATGCAGCAGGCCCTGCAAGCCGCCGGCAACGCCCAGAACAAGGCCGAAGTCGCGCAGTTCCACCTGCGCTTCTCGGACATGCTGCTGAGCGGCGGTGGGTATCACGAACCGTGGCGCTTGCAGTACCTCACCGACCTGACCCAGCTGCCCGACTACGAAGACGGCCGGTACTGGGGCGGGCGCGGCGCGCAACGCGGCGCGCCGGTCGATGCGACGGGCGAAGCGGTGCTGCACCGGATTCCCAAGAGCTGGGAAGACGCCAAGAGCGATGGCGAACGCTGGCGCTTCATGCTCGTGCAGGCCGCCGAGTACGACAAGAACCTGCACAACGAAACCGACATGCGGCTGGCCAACTTCATGCGCAGCCAGCTGGGCGTGCAGACGATGGCCTATCAGCAGTGGGGCCGCGGCCGTGGCGGCGACGGCGACGACACCCGCAAGGACCAGAGCGGCACGTACGCGCTGAACACGCTGACGGACGGTGAGACCATCGCGAAGCTGGCCAACGGCATCAAGCGCTTCAACGTGCCGGACGAGTTCAACTGGATCAAGATTTACGAGCGCGTCGCCCAGCGCGGCAAGACTTCCTTCGGCGAGCAGGCGCGCGACGCCATTGCCCAGGAATACGAAGACCGCCGGCAGTACGTCAAGGCAGCGGAAGCCTGGAAGCAGGCGATCAAGGACTACGGCGCGGGCGCTAACCGCCAGCAGCGACTCGACCAGATCGTCGGCAACTGGGGCCGTTTCGAGCAGGGTCAGATGCAGCCTGGGGGCAAGCCCGCCCTGGTGGACTTCCGCTTCCGCAACGCGACCAAGGTCTCCTTCGAGGCCACGGCCATCAAGGTGCCGCAGCTGCTCGACGATGTGAAGGAATACCTCAAGGGCAACCCCGGCGGCCGGCTGGAGTGGGAAAAGACCAACATCGGCAACCTCGGCCATCGCCTGGTCGAGAAGCAGGAAGCGAAGTACCTCGGCGAGAAGGTCGCCGCCTGGGACCTGGACCTGAAGCCGCGTCCGGAGCACGTCGATGACCGCGTCACGGTCTTCACGCCGATGCAGAAGCCGGGCGCGTACCTGCTGACGGCGACGCTGCCCAACGGCAACACCAGCCGCATCATCGTCTGGATCAGCGACACGGTCATCGCCAAGAAGCAGCTCGACAACCGCGTGCTCTACTACGTGGCCGATTCGCTCACCGGCCAGCCGGTCGCCAAGGCCACCGTCGATTTCTTCGGCTGGCGGCAGGAGCGCGTGGCCCCGAACGTCAACGACCACCGCGTCGTCACCACCGCCTTCAGCGACACCACGGATGCGGACGGCCAGCTGCTGCTCGGCGGCGACAAGCTGCCCACGAACTTTCAATGGCTCATCACGGCCAAGCAGCCGAAAACTGGTACCGCCGGCGCGGACCGCTTCGCTTACCTGGGCTTCACGCACGTCTGGTTCGGCCGGACGCACGACCAGGAGTACAACGCCACCCGCGTGTTCTCGATCACCGACCGCCCGGTCTACCGGCCGGCGCAGCAGGTGAACTTCAAGTTCTGGGTCCGGCACGCCAAGTACGACCAGCCCGACACCTCGGACTTCGCCGGCCGCCAGTTCCAGGTGTGGATTAGCAACCCGAAGGGCGAGAAGGTCTTCGAGCACACCTACACGGCCGACGAGTTCGGCGGCATCGAGGGTTCCTACACGGTGCCTTCGGGCGCGACGCTCGGCATGTACCACGTGCATCTGCCCCGCCACGGCGGCGGCCTCAGCTTCCGCGTGGAAGAGTACAAGAAGCCCGAGTACGAGGTGAAGGTCGAAGCGCCCAAGGAACCCGTCCGCCTCGGCGACCAGGTGACGGCCACCATCGAGGCCAAGTACTACTTCGGCGCTCCGGTGACCAAGGCCAAGGTCAAGTACAAGGTGCAGCGCACCAGCCACAGCAGCAACTGGTACCCGCGCGGCGACTGGGATTGGTTCTACGGTCGCGGTTACTGGTGGTTCGCCTACGACTACGCCTGGTACCCCGGCTGGGGCGAATGGTGCGGTTGCAAGCGGCCGTATCCGTGGTGGTATCACCGCGGCGCGGAACCGCCGGAAGTCGTGCAGGAAAACGAGGTCGAGATCGGGCCGGACGGCAAGGTCACCGTGGTCCTCGATACCAAGCCGGCCAAGGAAATGCACGGCGACACCGACCACAAGTACACCATCACTGCTGAAGTAGTCGATGAATCGCGGCGCACCATCGTCGGCACCGGCGACGTGCTCGTGGCCCGCAAGCCGTTCCAGGTCTTCACCTGGCTGGACCGCGGCCATTACCGCGCCGGCGACACCGTCATGGGCTATTTCAACGCCCAGACGCTGGACCAGAAGCCGGTTGAGGGCAAGGGCCTGCTGACCCTGTTCCAGATCAGCTACAACGACAAGCAGCAGCCGGTCGAGAAGGCCGTACAGTCCTGGAAGCTCGATACCAACGTCGAGGGCCTCGCCCAGCAGCAACTCAAGGCGGCCGAGCCGGGCCAGTACCGCCTGGTCTACAAGCTGAGCGATGTCAAGGGCCACAGCATCGAAGGCGCGTACGTCTTCACGGTGCGCGGCGCGAACCTCGACGCCGGCGGCTTCCGCTTCAACGACCTGGAACTGGTCGCCGACAAGCGCGAGTATCAACCCGGCGACAAGGTCAAGTTGCTCATCAATACGAACCGCAATAACGGTGTGGTGCTGCTCTTCATCCGGCCGACCAACGGCGTCTACCTGGCGCCCAAGGTGCTGCGCCTCCAGGGCAAGAGCATCGACGAGGAAATCGCCGTCATCCAGAAGGACATGCCCAACTTCTACGTCGAGGCGCTGACCGTCTCCGACGGCCGGGTCCACACCGAGACCAAGGAAGTGGTCGTGCCGCCGGAAAAGCGCGTCCTCAACGTCGAAGTCACGCCGTCGCAGCGCGAGTACAAGCCCGGCCAGAAGGCGACCGTGAAGGTCCGCCTCACGGACCTCAATGGCAAGCCCTACGTCGGCTCCACGGTCATGAGCATCTACGACCGCAGCGTGGAGTACATCTCCGGCGGCAGCAACGTGCCGGAGATCAAGGAGTTCTTCTGGAAGTGGCGGCGGCACCACCAGCCGCAGACCGAGATGAGCCTGGCCCATCACTTCGGCAACATGCTTCGGCAGGGTGAAACCGGCATGACGAACCTGGGCGTCTTCGGCCACGGCGTGGTCGAGGAATGGGCGGCCAAGGGCGAAGGCGGCGGCCTCCGCGGCGACATGCAGAACCGCATGGCCCCCGCCGCGCCGGGCGCGGCTCTGGCCGAAGCCGACGGCGCGCCCCGCGACGCCCGCAAGGCTGCCGAAGGCAAGGACGAGAAGCAACAGCAAGGCGGCGCTCCCGAACCCAACACGCCGCCCGGCGTGGAACCCGCCGTCCGCAAGAACTTCGCCGATACCGCCTTCTGGAGCGGCGGCCTGAAGACCGACCAGGACGGCTACGCCGAAATCTCCCTGACCATGCCGGAAAACCTCACCGGCTGGAAGATCAAGGTCTGGGCGATGGGCCACGGCACCAAGGTCGGCCAGGCCGAGACCGAAGTCACCACCAAGAAGGACCTGCTGGTCCGCCTGCAAGCCCCGCGCTTCTTCGTCCAGAAGGACGAAGTGGTGCTGTCGGCCAATGTCCACAACTACCTGAAGACCGACAAGAACGTGAAGGTTTCGCTGGAGTTCGACGGCAACTGTCTAGCCACCGCCGAGAAGCTGGAGCAGACCTTCCGCATCCCGGCGAATGGCGAGCAGCGCGTCGATTGGCGCGTCAACGTCGTCAACGAGGGCAATGCCGTCGTCCGCATGAAGGCCGTCTCCGATGAAGAATCGGACGCTATGCAGATGAGCTTCCCGGCTTACGTCCACGGGATGCTGAAGATGGATTCCTTCTCCGGCGTCGTCCGGCCCGACAAGGATTCCGCCAGCGTCGTCCTGACCGTCCCGCAGGAGCGGCGCATGGACCAGTCGCGGCTGGAAGTCCGCTACTCGCCGACCCTGGCGGGCGCGATGGTGGATGCGCTGCCCTACATGGTCGATTACCCCTACGGTTGCACCGAGCAGACCCTGAACCGCTTCCTGCCCACGGTCATCACCCAGGGCGTGCTCAAGAAGATGAACCTCAACCTCAAGGACATCGAGCAGAAGCGCACCAACCTCAACGCCCAGGAACTCGGCGACGCCCAGGCCCGCGCCAAGGGCTGGCAGCGCTTCGGCCGGAACCCCGTCTTCAGCGAGGAAGAGGTCCAGCGCATGACCGCCGCCGGGATCGAACGGCTGGCCAACATGCAGTGCTCCGACGGCGGCTGGGGCTGGTTCTCCGGCTTCGGCGAGCAGTCCTATCCGCACACCACCGCCGTCGTCGTTCACGGCTTGCAGATCGCCAAGAAGAGCGGCGTCAACCTGCCCAACGGCATGGTCGAACGCGGCATCGAATGGTTGAAGCGCTACCAGGCCCAGGAAGTGCAACGCATTCAGAACGCCGCCACGCAGACCAAGCCCTGGAAGAAGCACGCCGACCACCTCGACGCCTTCGTCTACATGGTGCTCAGCGACGCCGACCTGCAAAACGCCGACATGCGCGAGTTCCTCTACCGCGACCGCACCGGGCTGGCCGTTTACGCCAAGGCGATGTTCGGCCTGGCGCTCTACAAGGAGCAGCAGGCCGAGAAGCTGGCCATGATCCTGAAGAACATCGAGCAGTACGTCGTCCAGGACGATGAGAACCAGACCGCCTACCTGAAGCTGCCCTCCGACAACCACTGGTGGTACTGGTACGGCAGCGAAATCGAAGCAGACGCCTACTACCTCAAGCTGCTGTCGCGCACTGACCCGAAGGGCAAGACCGCGTCGCGGCTGGTGAAGTACCTGCTCAACAACCGCAAGCACGGCACCTACTGGAACAGCACCCGCGACACCGCCATCTGCATCGAGGCGATGGCCGAGTACATGGCTGCCAGCGGCGAGGACAAGCCGGACATGACCGTCGAAGTCTTCCTCAACGGCAAGAAGCAGAAGGAAGTGAAGATCGATTCATCCAACCTCTTCACCTTCGACAACGCCTTCGTGCTGTTCGGCGACGCCGTCGAGTCGGGCAAGCAGACGCTCGAAATCAAGCGGAAGGGGACCGGCCCGGTCTACTTCAACGCTTACCTGACCAACTTCACGCTGGAGGACTACATCACCAAGGCCGGCCTGGAAGTGAAGGTCAACCGCAAGTTCTACAAGCTGACGGCGGTGGACAAGAAGATCAACGTCGCCGGGGCCAGCGGCCAGGTGCTGAGCCAGAAGGTGGAGAAGTATCAGCGGACCGAGCTGCCCAACCTGGCGCAGCTCAAGAGCGGCGACCTCGTGGAAGTCGAGCTGGAGATCGACAGCAAGAACGACTACGAGTACATCCTCTTCGAGGACATGAAGGCCGCCGGCTTCGAGCCCATGCTGGTCCGCTCGGGCTACAACCCGAACGACCTGGGCGCCTACATGGAGCTGCGCGACGACCGCGTCTGCTTCTTCGTCCGGGCGCTGGCGCGGGGCAAGCACAGCGTCAGCTATCGGCTGCGGGCGGAAATCCCCGGCAAGTTCAGCGCGCTGCCGGCCCGCGCCTCCGCGATGTACGCCCCCGAACTCAAGGGCAACTCCGACGAGATCAAGCTGAAGATCGTCGATTGACGTATCATGACACAGCGAGCGGCGGGGTTGATCCCCGCCGTAGGGCGTCCGCGTTCCCCGAAACGCGGACGCCCTTTTGCATTGGTCCAGGGCTGGTCACTGGCTGACCACCCTCCGAGCCAAGCCAAATGCTTTGGCTCGGAGGGTCCAAAACCCCAATGTTTTGCCACTGCGCGCCAATTGCCTCTTGGCAGTGAGTGGCCAAAACCCCAATGTTTTGCCACTCCGTGCCAAATCACCACGGCGCTTGACGCATCGCACCCCCGTTTGGCAGGATGGCTGCTGCGGAGCGATAGCGGGCTCTTCGTGCAGCTGGGCGCTGGACGCCGGGTGGGTGTCAGGCAGCTTGCAGCAATGGTTTGGCATGGCTAGCATGGAGGACTGAATCGTGAACGTGGAAGAACCTGTCACGCACCAGCGGATCGCCAGGCAACGATGGCGTTGCACCTCGAAGCCGCGCGGCAAGTGCCCTCACGGCTGCCAGAGCGTCTTTCAAGGAACGGGCCATACCAAGCGCGCCGCGAAAGACGCCGCAGAACAAGCCTGTCAAGACGCTGGCTGCCACACGCCGGGAGGCCAGCCCTACTCCTGTAACTGTGGCCATACGACTTGCATCATGCTTCCCAACTAGGGCCAGCGTCAGGTAAAACGATGAAAGTACTGCGATTTGACCGCCGTTTCCGCTTTGCGAATCAGAAGCTCAATGCTCGACTGCTGCGATTGGTGCTCAAAGCCAATATCCTTTTCGCGGTGGATCGGGACCAATCCATTTTTTACCGCTCCGAGGACGAGGAACACTTTGAAGACGCCCTCGCTCTGATCCGCAATGATGTGTTCCCGGCGTGGCAAGTGTTGTCCTGCCCGAAGGACTGGACCG
>JAEUIF010000750.1 GCA_016795185.1 Planctomycetia bacterium
CAGGGGCGAGGGGAGCAGGTTTATCGGACGCGCCGCTTATCGGACGTTGATCGCCCAACGGATCGGCCGGCAGGGAGCCTGTGACCGCGGACGATCGTCATGGTCCTTTCCAAGCTCAAATCACTGTTTGGCGGCGGCCCGGCGCGCGTGGTGGTCAAGGAGCGCTTTGCCATCAAGGGCAAGAGCACCCTGGGCACCATGTCGGAGGTGTATCGCGCCTTCGACAAGAAGCTCGGCAAGGAAGTGTGTCTGAAGATTCTGGACCGCGACAAGACCGAGAAGTTCGAGACGCGCTTCGCGGGCCTGAACAAGCCGGGGGAAGGGGAGATCGCCGCCGCGCTGCATCACCCGCACATCGTCGAGACCTTCGAGCACGGGCTGACGAGCGACGGCATGCAATACCTGGTGATGGAATGGATTAGCGGCGATGGGTTGCTCGCGCTGATCGAAAGCGAGCCGCGGAAGCTGGAAGGGAAGCGCGTGCGCTGTCTGTGCCAGGTGGCCGACGCCCTGGAGTACCTGCACCAGCAGAAATTTTTGCACCGCGACCTTTGCCCGCGCAACGTCATCGTCACGGCGGACGGGCAGGCCAAGCTGATCGACTTCGGGCTGTCAGTGCCGTACCGTCCGGACTTCTGCAAGCCGGGCAACCGCACCGGCACGCCGCAGTACCTGGCCCCCGAGGTGTTACGCCGCGCGCCGACCGATCACCGCCTCGACCTGTTCGCGCTGGGCGTCACCGCTTACGAAACGTTCACCGGCCAGCTGCCCTGGGGGCCGTTCGAGTCGGTGCAGGTGCAGCTGACCGCCTATGGCCGTGCTCCCACGGACCCTCGCGAGCACGTTCCCGAACTCGACGAAGCCACTGCCCGCGTCCTGCTGAAGTCCATCGAGCCCGAACCGGCAAAACGGTTTCAGACCGCCGCCGCGTTTCGCGATGCCTTCAAGAAGCTGCCGAAACATTGAGTAGCCAGGGTGGCACGTCCCTCGGTACTCCGAGGGCGTGCGGAACCCCGAGCAGTCTTCAATTGCGGGCAAGTGGCACAACCCTCACACGCCCTCGGAGTACCGAGGGACGTGCCACCCTCTTACCTTTCAAGAGCATCGCTCAATGCACACAGCGCTGCCAACGTGATCGCTGCCGTCTCGACGCGCAGGATCCGCGGCCCCAATCCGACGCGCTGCCAGCCCAGCGAGACCGCCCGCTCTACTTCCTCCTCGGTGAAACCGCCTTCGGGGCCTACCGCGATCACGCGATCCGACCGACTGCGCGTCAGGCTGACTTCCCCATCCGGGGCAGGGTGCGCCAGCCAGCGCAGTCGGGGCAGATCATCGCGTTCGCAATAGCTTGCCCAGTCGGTCAAGGGGGCGACTTCCAGCAGCAGGTTGCGGCCACACTGCTTGCTGGCCTCGATCACCCAGCGTTCCAGCTTCCCTCGCTTGGCGTCCCCCGGATGGACCACGCTGCGGGCGGTGCGCAACGGGACCAGCCGATGGACGCCCAGCTCGGTCAGCTTCTCGACCAGCACCTGCGCCCGGTCGCCCTTCGGCAACGGCACCGCGACTTCGAGGCGGAAGGGCAGCTCCCGCTCCGGCGTTTCGATGCGTTGGACGTCCAGCTCGACCGTGCGCTTGCCGGCCTCCAGGATGACGGCGTGGTACTCCCGGCCATCGCCGTTGAACAGGCAAACCGCGTCGCCGGGGCGGAGCCGGCAGACCACGGCGAGATGGTGCGCTTCGGCGCCCTGGATGGCCGTTGGCCCCACCTCCAGCGGACAATTGACGTAAAATCGTTCGGACATTCTTGCTACAATACCGTCTGCCTGGGTCAGCGTTCAGGGCGCGTCGAGCGCTTCGTCCATCGCCCTCGACCCACGGACCACATGGAGGTGGTAGCATGTCCGAAGCCACGCACCGGCCGACCGGCCCCGCGCACCCGACCCGCCAGCAGCTGGATGAGCTGGAAGCCCTGATGCAGCGCATGCTCGAATTGCCGGTCAACCACCTCGACGAAGACGCCGGCGCGCCGCCCGTCGGCGCGGTGGCGTCCGCCAGTCCGCCCTGGCCGGACCTGCCGCCGCCCGAAGAAGCCGTGCACGAACCGCGCTT
>JAEUIF010000811.1 GCA_016795185.1 Planctomycetia bacterium
CAGGGGCGAGGGGCGGAGAATTTCTCGGTCTTACCGCTGCCCCTTCAACGCGCGGGCCGCCAGATCGTAGCCATCGGCGGCGGTGACCTTCACGCGCACCAGGTCGCCCGGTTGCAGGCCCTTGCCCTTCACGCGCACCACGCCGTCGATGTCGGGCGCGTCGGCGTAGCCCCGGCCGAGCCAGTGGTTGGGCACTTCGGGGTCCGGACCGTCCACGATCACGTCGAGTTCCCGGCCTACTTGCTGACGGCCCCAGTCGAAGGCCGCCGACTGCTGCACTTCCATCAGCCGGTTGCGGCGCTCCAGCTTGACCTCCTCGGCGAGGTGACCTTCCAGCCGGGTCGCGGGCGTGCCCGGCTCGAACGAATACGGAAACACCCCGACGCGCTCGAAGCGCGTCTTCTCCACGAACTCCGACAACTCGGCGAACTCGGCCTCGGTCTCGCCGGGGAAGCCGACGATGAACGTGGTCCGCAACACCAGGTCGGGAATCGCCTGCCGCAGGCGGCCCAGCAAGTCCTCGGTCTCGCGCCGGTTGACGCGCCGCTGCATCCGCTTCAGCATCCGGTCGTTGATGTGCTGCAACGGCATATCGAGATAGTGAACGATCTTCTTCGAGCCGGCGAGTGTATCGAGCAGCTCATCCGTGAAGTGGATCGGGTAAGCGTAGAGGATGCGAATCCAGTCGATGCCCTCGACCTGCTCCAGCTCGCGGAGCAACTCGGCCAGCCGCACCTTGCCGTAGAGGTCCAGGCCGTAATAGGTGGTGTCCTGGGCGACGATGATGAGTTCGCGGACGCCGTCGGCCGCCAGTTCGCGCGCCTCGCGGATCACTTCCTCGATCGGCTTGGTGACGTGCTTGCCGCGCATGCCCGGAATCGCGCAGAAGGTGCAAAGCCGGTCGCAGCCCTCGGAGATTTTCAGGTAGGCGAAGTGCCGGGGCGTGATGCGCAGCCGAGCGGTGTCTTCCAGCGCCCGCACCGGGGCGGGGCGAAACAAGCTGCGCTGCTCGGCACTGAGCGCGGCCCGCTTGCGCTTGCCGTTGGCCAGCACCTTATCGACCACGGGCGCGATGTCCTCGCGGCCGAAGACGCCGACGATGTGATCGACCTCGGGTACTTCCTTGAGCAGGTCTTCCTTCTTGCGCTCGGCCAGGCAGCCCGCGACCACGACCGCGCCGACCTTGCCTTCCTTCTTCAGTTGCAGCATCTCGCGGATGACGCCGAGCGATTCCTGCCGCGCCGGCTCGATGAAGCCGCAGGTATTCACGACGACCACGTCCGCCCCCTCGGCATCGGGGGTCAAGGCGTAGCCGTCCTGGGCCAGTTTGCCGAGCATCCGTTCCGAATCGACGAGGTTCTTCGGACAGCCCAGGCTGACAAAAGCAAAAGTTTTGGCGGTCATGCATTCCCTGGCCGGTTCAAGCGGCGGCGGGCTCCAGAGGAGAGAGCGCTGCGAGCAACTCGTATCCGATGGTTATATCCCAAATGCCTTTCCAGCGTCAAGTTGGGGAAGCTGGAGCGGGTGACGCAAACACGCCGCACCGCTACAATCGGGGACGGTTGCTGGTCGAATTCCCCAGGTGCCTGCCATGACGAAGAAGACCAATCCCGACGCCCCCGCCGACCTGGACCGCATCGACGCCGTCGCGCTCGCGACTCTGCTGGAACAGGGCCGTATCACCTGGGCCGACCTCGGAGCGGCGCTGGAACTATCGGCCCCGGCGGCGGCGGAGCGCGTCCGTCGGCTGGAAGGCAGCGGCGTCATCCGGGGCTACACCGCGTTGCTCGACGCGCAGCGCCTCGGCTACGGACTGACGGCCTTCATCAGCGTCACCCTGGAACGGTCGAAGCACGCGCCGGCGTTCCTCAAGATGGTGGCGGCGCTGCCGGAGGTGCAGGAATGCCATCACGTCGCTGGCGATCACGACTACCTGCTCAAGGTGCGCTGTCGCAACACGCTCGACCTGGAACGCCTCATCACCCAGCGCCTGAAGGCCGAATCCCTGGTCGCCCGCACGCATACGACCATCGTGCTTTCGACCAGTAAGGAAACACCCGCCATTCCGATCACGCCTCCAGCCGCCGACGAATAAGGCGAGCGGCGGGTGTCAGCCCGCTGTTGGCAGCACCAGTCGCTGGTAGTTTGAACAGCGGGCTGACACCAGCCGCTCGCCAAAAGCATCGCGGACGGCGAGTATATCAATTTATTCAAAACAAATTTTGCACTATTTAATTCGATTCGTCTCAGAAGTGCTATGATTGCCTGTGTTTCCCTGGCACAACAGGAGGCGTCAAAGCATGCACAGCGCACTTGAAGTGTTGCGTTCGGATGACCAGATCGCCGAACTGGTGCAAGCGTTCGAGGCTGGCACGCTGCCGCGCCCCGCGTGGACGCACGGCGCGCACCTGACCGTGGCTCTGTGCTATCTGCGTCGCTGGCCGCGCCCACTGGCGACCGAGCGCTTACGGCAAGCCATTCAACGCTACAACGCCGTCGCCGGCAGCGGCATGGGCTATCACGAAACCATCACGCTGGCCTGGATCGCCGTGGTTGCGCAATACCTGGCCGAACACGATTTCGGCCAATCGTCGTCTTCGCTCACCGCCGGCCTGCTGGAACGTTGCGGCGACAAGCACTATTTGCAGCGCTTCTACAGTCCTGCCGTCCTGATGTCCGAAACCGCCCGTCGCGCCTGGACGCCGCCGGACCTGTCGCCCATCGAGCCGGACGCTCGTTAATCGTGCTGGGGCCGGGGTCGAGTAGCCCCAGCCGGTTGCCCGACCGGGGCCCTCGCTGGGTCCGGACCAGGAGATTTTCACCATCCGGCTCCGCCGGCGGTCACGGCTCACGGTGGGCGTCCCGGCCGCAACGTGGTCGCCGTGCTGGTGCAGAACAAAGCGGGCATTTCAGACCTGTATCTCGACCTGGAAATCGTGGCGGAGTCGCCCACCGAAAAGCCGAAATAGCTCGGCTCCGGTTACTGCCCGGCGCGACAGGGCCCGGAGTCCGCCGCCCGTGGCAGTCTGCCAAACCGGGGTGCGATGGATCAAGGGTGCCAAGAGAGGGCACAGCTCGTTTTGGACGAAAACGAGCTGCGCCCTCTTTTTTCTTTCTCTTTTTTCTTTCCTTTTTTCTTCCCTTCGGTGCACTGATCTGCTGCCATCTACTTGCACCTGCCGCGCCACGATCTACAATTCAAGCAGACCCTGAGCCGCCGAACCACCTGAAGTTCGCCCATGCCCATTGGACACAATTCACTGCCACCAGGCTGTCAGCGACGTTATTCCTGCCCTTTAGGGCGCCAACTTGCTGCCCGCCCAAGAAATCAACAACGCATTGATCGATGCCGGATCAGCCATTGCTATCCCGCTTGAGTGCATGCGCTTCACCGACGGAGGATTGATCCATGACAAAAACTAGCAAATGTCGCCTGGCCACGTCCGTCATTGTGGCAGTTACCCTGGTTGGCTGCGAGGTCGGACGTCGCTCCTCACCTCCAGCGAAGCCCCCGGTAGCCACCGATAGTGCGCCTTCGGCGCACCAGGATGCGCCCCTCATCACGTTGACGCCAAAAGCAACGGCGATGGTCCGGCAGTTCATCGCCGGCCAGGATCCATCCAAGCGATACTACCTGCGGGTGCGCGCGGTTCCTGGCGGTTGCATGCATAAGATCGATCTGGACCCAGACGTGACTGCCGCGGACCATGTCAGCAACTCAGGCGGAATCAGCGTGGTGGTCTTCAAGCGACAGCTGGAAATGCTGCGCGGTGCCCAGGTCGATTATGTAGATGAGAATGGAACTGTCGGTTTTAAGCTCGATAATCCCAATTTCAAGGGAGAAGCAGCCAAGAAATGGCTGCTGGTGCTCGAGGGCGAAAAGGACATCAAGTAGGGTTCAGGGGCGCAAAGAGAGGGGGCGCAAAGAGGACGCAGCTCGTTTTGGAATCAAGAACGAGCTGCGTCCTCTTTCTTCTTTTCTGCGTTGGCCGGCTGCGGCTCGGCTTCGGGCAATGAGTCAGGGGGATGCTGCCCGCCACGACCCGAGTGCGGTGTGGAAGATGCGGAAGACATGCTGCCTCCTTTTCGGCGGGAACCCGCCGACCAGGAGAGGCCGAATATGTGAACCGATTTCCGCCGGATTTGCGGCAAACATTTCGGCAAGAACTACAACGCAAACTTCACACCAATCATGCTCGTTTCCGCAAGGTTGACGGTCGGATAGCGAGGATCCGCAACAAATTCGGCCGGCGACATGTCCTCAAGGTTCTTGTACAGAAAGTTATTCTTGACGTTACGGAATGTCGATTGCCCGAATGATCCGCTGTCAAAAACAGCATCGGTAAATTCACAGTCGCTGAACACGCATTCGAGAAACTCGGCGTCGGGAATGCGGGCCGAGGCGAACGTACAGTCGCGAAATTCGCAACGTAAGAAGTCGCCTTTTCTGAAGCGGCAGAAGCTGAAATCGCAGCGTTCAAACAGGACGCCCGGAGTGCCGTCGTTCTCGATCAGGGCGCTGTGCGAGAAGTCACAACGCACAAACCGCGCCGCGAGCGCTCCGGTGATCCGCATACGCTGGAAACGGCAGTTCGTGGCGACGACGCGCGTGTATTTACCCTTCAAGTCCCACTGGCAATGGCTCATGTCGACGCCGTGAAGTTCGCGTGAATCATAACGCTTTCGCAAGGGAAAAGCGCGTATATGAACTAATCTGACGCCTTCCTGCCCGTCGCTGAAGCCGATCAGTCGGCCCAGGGCGTCCAGATCCAACTTCGGGTCATCCAGCAAGACCTCGACGGCAAGAATCTTGTCCCTGTTCCAACGCTTCAAAAGGGAAGTTTTTGTCGGCGCGGCCATAGGGGTCTCGCTTTGAAGGTTTCCCAAAACTCAGTACAGAACCTCGATCAGAAAGAATAAAAGAAAGAATAAAGAGGACGCAGCTCGATTCTGCGTCGAATAGCGGCCACCTTTTTCCTGCCACGGGGTTCAGGGGCGAACCAAGGGTCGAAAAGGGGTCGGGAGTCGTTTCTGAAATCGACTCCCGACCCCTTTTCGACCCTCGCCCGCTTTCGAGCAGCACCTGCGGTCGCGGTCATGTGAAAAAGTCTTGAGGCACGCCCGCCGGCCTGGAAAAGTTGTCGTCGCGGTTCGGCCTTTTCTCCAGGGCGGTCCTGACCTTCGCCGTGGTGGTGACGTTGTTGAAGAACGGTCCTTTCGGCGCCGCCACCAAAGCGGCCACCGCCGCGTCGGTTGGCGGCCCCTTGGCGACCCCGCCGAAATCCGCACCCCTCGTGACCGGAATGAGGGTGGCGACGGGATTGGTCGCCCCTTTCCACTTGAACTGAAAGTGCCAGACCAGGTGCCACTTCACATGCGCGAGTTGCTGCACCTTCTGCTGGGGATCGATCGCCACGAGGACGGTGGTGAATTCGAGATCGGTCCTCATCTCAAACAGGAAGTTGGGCGCGTTGGTCTCGGTATTCTGTAGGAACGCCTTGGACTTGCTCATCGGGCTGTCGCCCGTCTTTCCCGGCAGCACGCCCAGATCGATCGTCTGGCCCATCACGAGCTTGTCGCCCTTCTTCACCGACTTGCTGGAACCGGCCTTGCTGCTGAACGGGGAAAAGCTCGCGACAGTGTCGAGCAACGTGGTCGGCACGACGTTCGCGAGGTGCTTGAGGATGACGTGGCCTTCGTTCTGCGTGCGGCCGACGTAGGTGTCCTGAAGCGCGAAGACTTTGCCGACCTGGATGAAGCCGAACTGGAAGCCGGGGGCCGTGGTATCGTCGTTGGCATCGAAGATCAGGTCGAACTTGCCAGTCATCTTGACGACGGGATCGGTAATCCCGGCCGCGCCGGCGGTGGCGACCTGGGCCGCATTGATGCCTTGCGTCAAGTGGGCCAGCGCGATCTGACTATCGCCGCTGCCGACGAATTCGACCGTGGGTCTCGCCTTGCGGACGCCCGCATCGACGGCAATGACGGCCGAGGCCGTATCGACCGTCAGCACTCTCCGAATCGCCGGCTGCGGATCGGCATGAATGCGCGCGCTTGGCCTGCCTCTCATCAACGCGAGCGCGATTCGGTTCGCTTCGAGTTCCAAAGGATCGCCGGGATCGCCGACGCAAAGCCACTCGCGATCCGGAGCACGGCATGCATCCCGCTGCTGAACGACGTGGACCAACTCGTGAGCCAGCAAGTAGCGGCCGGCGGGCGTCGCGGGCGCGTACTCGCCCGCCCCGAAGACGATGTTGTTGCCGAACGTGAATGCGCGCGCCTTCAACCACGCGGCCAGCGCCCAGGCCAGGGGCCCGTTATGGATGCGGACATCGGCGAACGGCAAGCCGAAGCGGCGTTCCATATCCGTTCGCGTGCGGCGGTCCAGAGGAAAGCCCGTCCCGTGAGGCGGCAAGGCGGCTCGCTTAACAAGCATGTTTTGCTCTCCGGTTCAAACCTTGGCCGTCGTCACCGCGAACTGATTGCGCGATTGCAGGTTCTGCGACCCGGACTTGGCCGTGGACTGGGCGACGATGAGGTCGTCCAGCATCGCCATCGTGTTGCGCCCGACGATGCCGTCCGCGGTCAGGCCGTTCTGCGTTTGAAACAGCTTGACGATGCGCAACGTCTCCTGTCCGAAGATGCCATCTGCCAGGCTGAGGCCATTCTTGGTGGTGATCGGCATGTCGAACCCGAGATCGACGAGCGATTGCTGCACGATGGCGACGGCATCGCCCTTTTCCCCCTGCCGCATCGCGGGATTGTTGTTCGATACCTGGACGAGCCGCGCGTTCTTCGCGAACCTTCCGGAACGAAGTGCCATCGGTATGCTCCAAATCCGAGATTGCGGGCGTGCACTCAGTGTACGCGATTTCGGCACCCCCCGGATGAATAAGTTCCCGAGTTCACAGCGGACCCTACGAGAATTCTGTAGGGTCCGCTGTGCGGACCGCTACAGTCGGTCGCAAAATGCTCGAATGGTACTCTCAGCTGACCAGGACAACCGGGGATTTCCGCGCTGCGACTGCTCACAGAAGATAACTTCCGGGTGTCTGGCGCAAGATGTCAGTAGGGAAAAAGACCAGGAAAAGCAGGAACCTCTATTCACGGGCGACACCTTTTCACTCCCCACCATCCTGCCAAACGCGGGTGCGATGAGTCAAGCGCCGTGGGCCGTTTGGCACGGAGTGGCAAAACACTGGGGTTTTGGCCACTCCGTGCCAAGAAGCATTTGGCGCGCAGTGGCAAAACATTGAGGTTTTTGAGGCTGGGTGCCAGGCGGATTTTTCTTGGCTCGGAGGGTGGTCGAGCAGTACCCGGCCCGCAGTTCGACCAATCCTAGCCTGGATTCCCACAGGGGGGTACTTGACCTACCAAAATTGGCTCGTCAGCTGTCTGTTTTCTGGGGTCAGCTGCACAGCAGCTGTACTTTTTTTCGTGGACTCATAGACATACTTCCACCATGTTATTTTGCCCAGCCGGAACAGCCGGCGTTTCCCCTGCTTGCGGAACAGCCGGTATTTTGGCCTATTCCGGCGAACCGATTGGCTGGGGTCGAAAGCGACATGCCCAACTTGACACCGTGGAAGTATGTCTATG
>JAEUIF010000816.1 GCA_016795185.1 Planctomycetia bacterium
GGCCGCGACACCTGCGGCCAGGCGGTCGATTCCTCGGCGATGGTCTGCACGTCCGGGTAGTTCTTGTAGACTTCTTCGTTAAAGCGGCGCAGAAAGCTGATGGCTTCGAGGTTCTCGTTGCCGCCGAAAGTATTAGGCACCCACTGCCCCGGCTGGCGCGAATAGTCGAGATAAAGCATCGACGCGACGGCATCGACGCGCAACCCATCGATGTGATAACGGTCAAGCCAGAACAGCGCGCTGCTCAGCAGGAAGCTGCGGACCTCGTGCCGCCCGTAGTTGAAGATCGAGCTGCCCCAGTCGGGGTGAAAGCCCTGCTGCGGGTCGGCGTGTTCGTACAGGTGTGTGCCGTCGAAGTAGCTCAGGCCGTGCTGGTCGGTCGGAAAGTGCGATGGCACCCAGTCGAGAATCACGCCGATGCCGCGCTGATGCAGGAAGTCGATCAGGTACATGAAGTCCTGCGGCGAGCCGTAGCGGCTCGTGGGCGCGAAGTAGCCCGTGGTCTGGTAGCCCCAGGAACCGTAGAAGGGATGCTCCGTCAACGGCAGGAACTCAATGTGCGTGAAGCCCATGTGCTCGCAGTAATCGGCCAGCCAGGGCGCGATCTCCCGGTAGCTCATGGAGCGGTTGCCGTCCTCGGGCACGCGCATCCAGGAGCCGAGGTGCACTTCGTAGATGGCCAGCGGCGCATTGAGTGCGTTGCGTTTGCGGCGCTGGGCCATCCAGTCCGCGTCATGCCATTCGTAGTCCAGGTCGCAGACGATGGAGCCCGTCTTGGGAGGCACCTCGGCGCGGAAAGCGAAGGGGTCAGCCTTGTCCACGCGGTACCCGTCGTGGCGGGAAACGATGTGGTACTTGTAGATCGTTCCCGGTCCCACGCCCGGCAAAAAGCCCTCAAAAATGCCCGACGATTCGCGGGGCTTCAGGGTATGGCAGCGCGGGTCCCAGTGGTTGAAGTCGCCGATGACCGAGACGTACTCGGCCGCCGGCGCCCAGACGGCAAAGTAGGTGCCCGGCACCCCGTCCTGCGTTTGCGGATGCGCGCCAAGCTTCTGATACAGGCGCGTGTGGCTGCCCTCGTTGAACAAATGCAAATCCGCCGGGCCAAGCAGCGTCGTGGCCCCGTTGGCGGACGGCGATTGGGTTGGAGTGGCGGCGGTCGCTTCCGGTCTCGTGGCCACGAGCAATCCTCTTCAAGGATGGGATACGGTGCGCGCGGGGCGCTCTGAATCAGTGTATTGGACTTCGGGGCAACTGGGGACGAGTGGCTTGCGTGCCGAGCGCGGATGAACCGAGTAGCCCTTCCAGGGCGTCACAGGCAGCGCTCACACCGTCTTCCTGAGCTACTCGTTGGCCGACCTCTGCGGCGCGGACGCCGTAGGTTGGCTGTTCCAGCAATTGCCGCAACTCGGCTGCCGCGCGTTCGGGCGTGTAGCGACTGCGCGGCAATGTGCGTGAAATGCCGAGGCGACGCAACCGCGCGGCGTTGTCGGGCTGGTCGTGGCCATAAGGCATTACCAGCATGGGACGGCCCGACAGCATGGCCTGCGCGGTTGTGCCGACGCCACCCTGGTGGACGATGGCCGCGGCGCGCGGGAACAGTTTCGAGTACGGGGCATAGTCCACCGCGATTGCGCCTTCGGGCAGCGCTGCCGGCCGATTGTTCGTCTCCTTGCCCACCAGCAGCACGGAGCGCCGGCCCAGGAGTTTCGCGGCGGCCGCGCTGTGTTCGTAGAACGAGCCAGCGTCCATGACGGCCGACGAGCCGAGCGTGAAGACGATGGGTGGCGGGCCGGCATCCAGGAAACGCTGCAATTCCGAAGACAGTTCCGCCTCGCCGTCGTGGTCGTAGAAGGCGAAGCCGGTGACGGCAGTCTGCGGCGGCCAGTCGCGCTGTTTCGGAGCAAAGAGCGGCGAGAACATGGCCAGGACGAGGCCAGGCGCGTGCTGGCCCTCGAACAAGGGGCTATCCGGGATGGCGGGCAGTCCCAACTCGGCCCGCAACCGATGCCAGGGCGCGCTCCACGCGCGGACGCTCCACTTGCCGACCCCGAAAAGCATCCGGTGAAAGACCGGACCCAGGAACCGCAGGTGTTCCAGGAACGGCGCGGGCGGCAGCACCGGCGGATCGTAGGCGGACAGGAAGCCAATCGGTTGCAGCAGGGTGGACGCCCAGAGCAAGCCACGCTTCTCGGCGACCAGGCGCGTGGTGTAGGTCAGCGGATGGCCGACCAGCAGGTCCGCGCCCTCGGCGGCGGCGAGCATGTCGTCGTAGGACTGCCGCAGCACCGGCATCAGCAACTCGCAAATCACGGTTTCCGTGCCTTGCCGCTGATCCATGATGCGCCGCATCAGGTCGGGGTCGGCATCGGTGTCGGGCTTGTCGGGCCGCACGGACGCGAAACCGATGCCCAGTGCTTCGACCTTGGGCCGGTAGAAACCGCTGGTAGCAATGACCGCGCGATGGCCGCGCGCCTGCAATCCCAGGGCCAGGGCGATGTAGGGGTGCAGATCGCCCAGCGAACCGAAGGTCGAAATGACGATGCGTTTGCCGTTGCCGTTCCGAGAGCCTTCCAATGGTTCCACCACGACGCTGGACCTTCCGCTCGATGCCGAGGGCGCGAAAACCCCGACGGTTTTCCTGAACATCTTATGACTTCGTTGCGTATGTCAGGTAGGGGAAGTGCAAATCCGCCGGACGAGCGCCGCGGACACGAACCTCGATAGCCGGAACCGTGTCGGGACGAAGTTCCCGGTACGGGAAGAGGCGGGACTTCGGTACGCCAATGGGCAGAGCGGCCCCGGGAAACCGGGGTGGTTTGTGGGTTCGACTCCCACCCCAGGTCGGCACACTGGCTCGGTAGGCAATGGGCAGACCACTCTCGCTTAGAACGAGGGATGCTGCGGGTTCGACTCCCGCCTGAGCCACCGCCGAGATTTTCAGTTGGTCTATCGATTCGAGTTCGTAGTTCCGCCTTCAGGCGGCGAGTCGCTCGCCGCCTGAAGGCGGAACTACGAACCGCAGCAGCATGCACTACTGCTTGACCGTAATCCGCTGATTCGCCTTCACGCCCTTCTGCTCGATCTTGCCCTTGCCGTGCGGCAGGATTACTTCCAGGTCCACTGCATCGGCCTTGCCCAGTCCAAAATGAGCCAGCGCCTGCTGCCCGGACGCATAGCCGTAGCCAGCGGCAATCTCCTGACAGCCGAGCAATGAACCGGCATCTCCCAGCTTGCCGAGCGGGTAGAGCTTCAGCCGCGCACCGATGCCCATGCGATTGACGCCGTTGGGGCCTTCAACTTGCACTTGCAGCCAGTTGCCGCCCGGCGTTTCGTTGTGCAGGAGCAGCGAACGGGATTCGGGCCACCAGTTGGGCAGGAACAGGTCGAGCTTGCCGTCGTTGTCGTAGTCGCCCGACGGCCCCGGCGCCATGTAGATGATCTTCTTTTCCTGGATGATCTTGTCGAACATCTTGCCCGATGCCTTGATCGCCTGGTCCTCGGCCGTCGGAAAATCGTTGACCGCCAGCGTATCCTCGCGGAAGCGCGGCATGCCGTTCTGCAATCCCTGGTGCCGGAAGATCAGCGGATAGGGCTTGCCGGCGGCGAACTTGACCAGGCTGCCATAGATGTCGGGCCAGCCGTCGTTGTCGAAATCCTGAATCTCGACGTGCGGCGCTTTCAATGGCAGCGCGATCAGCCCGGCGGCTTCGGTCACGTCCTCGAACACCGGCATGCCGTCCTTGACGCCGCGATTCAAATACAGCCGATTGGCGACGGGCTTGACCCACGGCGTCGAGA
>JAEUIF010000960.1 GCA_016795185.1 Planctomycetia bacterium
TGCTGTTCGGTACGCTGTTCGTCGTCGTCACGGCGGCGCTGTCGATCGGCGAGGAGATTGAAGGACGCACCGCCGTGACGGTGCTGAGCAAGCCGCTGTCGCGTCGGCAGTTTTTGCTCGGCAAGTTCGCCGGCCTGCTGCTGTCCGGCCTGCTGCTGTCGCTGCTGCTCGGCTGGTGGCTGTCCTGGTGCCTTTACCTGAAGCCCATCATCGACCCGAACGAAGTCGCCAGCGATCCGCTGCAAGCGCAGCTGCTGCCGTCGTTGCAAGGGCTGGCCGGCGCGCTGACGTTCACGGATACGGTCGGCTACTTCCTGCAAGGCACGGCCCGCTGGTTCGCCGACAGCCTGAGCGTGCTGCCCGGCCTGCTGGTCGGCTTCGGCCAGGTGATGCTCTTCCTGGGCGTGGCCAGTGCCCTGGCCACGCGCTTGCCGCTGGTCGTCAATCTCGGCGTCTGCCTGGCGCTGTTCTTCCTGGGCAACCTGGCCCCCATCCTGCTGCAATCCGCGCAGCGCCTGGAACGGCAGTTCCAGCGCGAACATCCCGGCTCGACCAGCGCCACGCTGGAACTGGTGCAATTCACGGCCCGGATGCTCGATACGGTGCTGCCAGCGCTGGAGTATTTCGGCATCGGCCCGGCGATCATCCGCGACCGCCCGCTGCCGTTAGGGCCGTACCTGGCGCACGTCGGGCTGACGACTGGCTACAGCATCATGTACACCGCCATCGCCCTGCTGGTCGGTCTGATTCTGTTTGAGGATCGCGACGTGGCTTGAAGTCGTAGTGCGCTCGCCTTTCGGCTCGCGGCTAAACTGTCCGAATCGTTCGTGGGTCCATAATCTTTCCGGATGGATCAACGCGCCGCATTTCGCCGGGCGCGCGGCTTTCTCAACTTCAAGCCGGCGTCTCAGCTGCTCTCCTTGCTGGCCGGGTTCGTTGCCGCGCTGTTCACGCTCGCGCTGCTGGGCGTGCTGGGGTTGTTCGCCGACCTGGTTGTGCATCGCGGCCGGCTGCCGACCTGGCAGGACCTGCCACGCGGCAAGCAGGAGTCGCTGCGTGCGCTCCTGGCGCCCACCGACGCGCCTCGACCGCCGCTGGACAGCGCCGCGACGACCTGGGAAGCCGCCCTTCGCAAATCTCTGTTGACCAACTTCGGCACCGAAGTCGATGAACTTTACGCCCGGCAGTTGCACGGCCAGCCCGTCAACCTGGGCGTGCTTTCGGCCATCTATCGCACCGATCACGACGGTCTCGCGGCGGCGCTGGTCTGGCTGGCCCGCTGGAACCCCTGGATGTGGCAGCACGGCGACGATGCGCTCCACTTGCCGTACTTGCTCGGCCTGGGCGGCGTGGCAGTGGTGCTGTTGCTACTGCGCTGGCTGTGCTTGCTGGCCATGCACGCACTGGCGGCGGATGCGGTGAGCGAGGCCGCCACCCGGTTGCGCCGCGCCGTTTATCATCATACCTATCGGCTGGGCTCGCTGGCCGTGGCGACCGACGGCATCAGTGAAGCGGTGGGCCTGCTCACGCGCAACGTCGAGACCGTCGCTGACGCGCTGTATGCCTGGCTGACCGTCCTTTTCCGCCGGCCACTGGACGTGGTGTTGCTGTTCGGACTGGCGCTGTTGATCGACTTCCGTCTGGCGCTGCTGTTCGCGATCCTCTCCGGACTGGTCTGGCTGGTTGGCAATGCGCTCGCTGCATCCGTAGCCCTGCGCGAGCAGCGGGCGGCGCAGGCGGCAGCGGCCAGGCTGGCGCTGTTGCAGGAAAGCGTGCGTCTGCTGCGGCTGGTCAAGGGCTGCCTGATGGAGATCTTCAACCAGGGGCGCTTCGAGGAACAGCTGGGCGGCCAGACCCGCTGGTCGCGCCGCCGACTGCTGCTGGCGGCGCTGGGGGATGCGCCGTACTGGCTGCTCGGCCAGCTGGCGGCCCTGCTGCTGCTCCTGGCGGCGGGCCTGCTGTTACTGCACGGCGACCTGGGCGCGCCGGCCGTGGTCGTACTGACCGCTGCGTTCGCCTGCATGCTCGAACCGCTCATCGCCTGGCGGGACCGGCTGCCCTTGCTCCGCGAAGGGCGCGAGGCCGCTGCATCGCTGTTTGCCTTCCTCGACCGGCCCGGCGATGTGGGCCAGGCAGTGGGAGCCGAAACACTGCCGCCCCTGGCCCGCCGCGTGGAGTTCGACAACGTGGTGCTGCGCGAACCGGGCGGCGACCGGCAATTGCTGCAAGGGGTGAGCTGTGCCATCCCCGCCGGCGCGAAGGTCGCGCTGGTCGGCGCGGACGAGCAGGAGAAGCACGCCCTGGTTTGCCTGATTCCGCGCTTCCTCGATCCGACCTCGGGCGAGATTCGCGGCGACGATCACAACCTGCGCTGGGTATCGCTCGAGTCGCTGCGCAAGCAGGTGGGCCTGGTGCTGCGTTCCAGCCTGGTGTTCAGCGACACGGTGAACCGTAACATCGGCTGCGGCGACGACCGCATCAAGCCGGGGCAGATCGTCGAGGCTGCCAAGCTGGCGCACGCGCACCAGTTCATCCAGAAGCTGCCCCAGGGCTACGAAACGCCCATCGGTGAGGGCGGCCAGTCCCTGTCGGTTTCCGAGCAGTTCCGCATTGCCCTGGCGCGCGCGGTGCTGCTCAACCCGACGCTCTTCATCATCGAGGAACCACCGCAGTCGAGCCTGAGCGAGGATGAACAGTATCTGCTCGATGATACCTTCGCCCGCGCCTTGCCCGGCAAGACAGTGCTTTTTCTGGCCCACCGGCTGGCCACCATTCGCAACTGTAACCAGGTGTTCCTGCTGCACAAAGGCAAGCTCGAAGCCCGAGGCGAGCACCGCGACCTCATCAAGAACAACGAGCTGTACCAGTACCTGATGTACACGGAGTTCAGTGCGTTTGCCCGCTAGCAGTGGCCAGTGGCTTTGGTAGGTCAGGCTTGCCAGCCTGACGGAATCGCCCCCGGCGTACGGTATATCAAGGACGCTTCCGTCAGGCTGGCAAGCCTGACCTACGGGCAACGCAACTGACCACTAACGACTGTCGAAGGACAAGCAATGCCATTTGAAGCCGAACTGCAAGCCGCCCTGCAAGCCGCCGACCGCGCCAGCCAGGCGATTATCAAGCAGTATGCCGACTTTCAGGCGATTCCCGATGCGCCGGCCAGCATCACGACGGATGTGGACCGGCTGTCGCAAGCGCTGATCCTCGAAACCTTGCAGGCCCAGTTTCCGAACGACGCCTACTGTGCCGAGGAAACCACCGCGAGCGGCAGCAAGGTGGCCGAATCCGGGCCGCGCCTCTGGGTCGTCGATCCCATCGACGGCACGCGGGGCTTCGCCATGAAGAACGGCGAGTTCTCCGTGATGATCGCCTTCCTGGCGGACCACGAGGTCGCCGTCGGCGTGGTGGCGGAACCGGCCAAGGGGCTGCTGACCTACGCGGTGCGCGGCGGCGGTTGCTGGCGGCGCGACGGCGGCGCGGCCGAACCGACGGCGTGCAAGGTCACGATGGTCAGCGAGCTTTCGGCCTCGGCCCTGGTGCAGAGCCGCTCGAAGAACCCGAAGGAACCAGGGGCCGAGGTGCGCCTGATCCAGCCGGGCCGCGTGGTGGAGACCTATTCCGCTGGCATCAAGCTGGCGATGGTGGCGCGCGGCGACGTGGAGATGTACGTCAACAACTACCCGAACTTCCACGACTGGGACATCGCGGCGGGCGACATCCTCGTCACCGAGGCCGGGGGCAAGGTGACGGGGCTGCACGGCGAACCCCTGAAGTACGGCCAGCCCGGCGCGAAGCAGCGCTTCGGCCTGTTGGGCACCAACGGCAAGATTCACGACGCGGTCCTGAAGAAGCTGGAAGCGTTGCAGTGAAGCGACAACGGAGTATCTGCTTGCAGCGGGACTGCGACTGATCTCATTACCGCGAAGCGGTTGTACTCCACAGCCCAGGGTCGCGCAGCGCACCCTGGGTATTGGGGCGAAAGGACTGGAATACCCCGAAGGGGTTTGACAAGGCAGACCATCACGGTTTGTACAACCGCTTCGCGGTAGGCGTCTATATTGTGGCTCGATACCCCAGGGTGCGCTGCGCGACCCTGGGCTGTGGAGTACAACCGCTACGCGGTAAAGAATTGCCGGCCGGCCCTTTACGCTGTTCGTCTTAAACAGTGCCGTTCATCCCCCCTCTTGTCGATTGCGCCCCAGCGCCTCAAACCGTTAGCGGCGCGGTCCGGCCGCCTGTCAGCCGCAGCAGTTCGTCGGGCGCTAACTCGATCTGTAAGCCGCGCTGCCCGGCGCTGACCAGGACTGCCGCGTGCTGCAAGACGGTTTCATCCACGTAGGCCGGTAAGCGCTTCTTGCCGCCCAGCGGACTGATGCCGCCCACCACGTAGCCGGTGGCGCGCTCGGCGGCGCTGGGGTCGGCCAGGTCGGCTTTCTTCGCCCCGGCAGCGCGGGCCAGCTTTTTCAAATCCAGCCGGGCATTCGCGGGCACCGCCGCCAGCGCCAGTTGCTTGCCGTCGAGCTGTACAATCAGTGTCTTGAAGAGTCGTTCCGGAGGTACGCCGAGCTTTTCCGCCGCTTCCAGTCCGAACGACTCGGCGTCGGCATCGTGGGCGTAACGATGCACCCGAAAAGCGACCTGCGCGGCTTCGGCGGCGCGGATGGCCGGCGTCATCGCGTGTCTCCTGCATGAATGCGCGAATCTCACACGGCTTATTCTAGGGCCGCGCACCGTGCTGCGCAGCGCCAGGCCGTGCCGCGAGCTTTTCATTTGCCAGCCTGCCCGAACGGAAAGTAGAGTTGACAGGTAGGTCCAGTCGATCCCTCTGCCGTAGCCGGAGACGCTGTTATGGGCCGCGTTAGCCGAATCCTCAAGGCCGCCAGCGAAAGCGGTCGGGAAGCACCTCCCACGGGGCTGGAACCGGCGGCCCGCGCCGCGGCAGAAGTCAGCCCGCAACCTCTGCCCGATACCCGCGCCGATTCCAACGACCTGGCCCGTCTGATGGCCTGCTGGGCCAAGATGCCCGCTCATTTCCGGCAAACCATTCTCACGCTGGTGGAAGTCACCGAAGCTTCGCAGTAAAATCCCGACTGCGTGGGCAGAATTCCCATCGCCGCGCGGTTCCCCGCGCCGGTCGAGCCGTCTGTTACCTCGGGATCGCGCGATGCAGCCTCCGCCCCAAGTCGCCGGCCGGAGGCGGTCAACTATTTCCGCGAAGCCCTGAAGCACTATCAAAAGCTGCACGAGGCCGAATCCGACAACGTGGTCGTACAGCTGGCCGAGACCTGGCACAAGCTAGGCGTCAACCATCCCGCCGAGGACAGCGCGGAAGCCCGCCAGGCGCGCGCAAGCTGTTCCGCGTTGCCCGCGACCTGGCCTGGATCGCCCAGCTGATGAAGCCGCGCACGGCCGCGGCGGAAGATCAGCGCCGTCAGTGGGCCGATCAGGTTCTGGTCGTGCTGCGTGAAGCCATCGACCGCGCCTGGAAAGAACCGGAGGTGCAACTCCAGGATGGCGTCTTCGAGCCGTTGCGCGGCCGCGCCGATTTTCAACGGCTGCTGCGCGAATTGCAAGAGTAGTAAACCGCTCCACAAGCTTGCAAAACCACAAGCGGACTCGCCCCCGCGGACTTTGCCCCTTGCGACCGCGCCCGGCCGGGCGGATAATGCTATCATTCACGGTCACTCCCCGGCGGTCTGATCACCTTGCACGGCCGACGCGCGGGTACAACCAGAGCCAAGGTGCTGTCCAATCTTCGCAGGCATGTCATGCCAATCGCATTCGGCTGTCCGCACTGCCAACGGGAACTGCGGGCGTTCGACCATCTCGTGGGCCGCATTCTGACCTGTCCGGGCTGCCGTAAGCCGTTCCCGGTGCCGGCGCTGGGCGAGGGCAATCCGCCGTCCTACAGCGTGGATACCGTCTACCTCGGGCCGCGCATCACCGTCGTGGCGGGCGCGCCGCCGACCACACCCGACCAGACCGCGCCGACGATTCCGGCCGTGGCGGCCGTCGCCGCCGTGGCCGGCGCGGGGGCCATCGCCGCCGTCGCCGCTTCTTCGACGCCGAGCCAGCTGGGCGCGCCGGCTGCTTCCGCGTCGCCGAGCCAGCTGGGTATGCCGCGACCGAGCCAGCTGGGCGGTTCGCCGAGCCAGGTGGGTATGCCCCCGCCCAATCCGAGCCAGCTGGCCGCGATTGGCGGCATGCCGAGTTCTTCGGGCATGTCGCCGAGCATGGCCGTGTCGCCGAGCATGGCCGGCGGCATGGGGTCGAGCGTGGCGATGTCGCCGAGCATGGCCAGCGGCGTGCCGCCGGTCAGCCCCAGTCAGGTGGGCATGGCCCCGCCGAACCCGAGCCAGCTGAACCTGGGCGGCATGCCGAGTTCTTCGGGCATGTCGCCGAGCGTGGCGATGTCGCCGAGCATGGCCGGTGGCGTGCCGCCGCCGTCGCCGACCCAGGTGGGCGCTGGTTCGGCCGCGCCGTTCGAGAACGAGTTTGAATTGACCCAGGACATGCTCGAACCCGGCACGCCCTCCGGCGGTTCGTTCAGCGGCAGCTCGTCGGGTTCCTATTCCGGTTCCGGCTCGTTCAGCGGCAGCAGTTCCGCCGGTTCCGCCTCGGGCGAGATGTCGCTCACCGACGACCTGGCGATCGATGATCCCAGCCAGGGTTCGACGGGCGGCTCGTTCTCCGGCGGCAGTTCGGCCGGTTCCTATGCCGGCGACGAGATGTCGTTCGAGCTGACCCAGGAAATGGTACTGGACGACGGCTCCGGCTCCACTGGCGGCTCCGCCAGCGGGGCCGACGAGCTAAGCCTGGAGGAGTTCCTGCCGGAAGAAGGCAACCCGCAGTAGTCGCCGCGTGTTTTGCCGCTTGCCCACTTGCGGTTTAGCACAATAAGCGCACGACTCCTATAATGATCCGCGATGCAGGCACCCTGCTTGGCCTCCAGGGTGCCTGCCGCCGTTATGGGGTTTATCGCGCTCGTCGAGAACTGCTGTCATGCTTGCGTATCGGATGTTCGCGGGGGCCATCGGCGTACTTTTTCTGCCCGAAGTTGCTCGCGCCGCGGGCGACGGCCTCGACCTGCCGGTCTGGACCGCGCTACCATTCATCATCCTGCTGCTGGCCATCGCCCTGCTGCCGTTGCTGGCCCCGCACCTCTGGCACACCAATCGCAATCGCGCCCTCATCACCGCACCGTTCGTTGCCCTGATCGCCGGCTACCTGATCTGGATCGGTCCCGCCACCAATGGCCGCAGCGTGGCGGAACTCGAACATCGTCTGAAGGAATACGGTTCGTTCATCATCCTGCTGGCAGCGCTGTACGTCGTCTCCGGCGGCATCACCATCACGGGACGCTTCCGCCCCACACCGTTCACCAACGCGGGCTTTCTCACCGCTGGTGCATTGCTGGCCAACCTGATCGGCACCACCGGCGCGAGCATGCTGCTGATCCGGCCGGTGCTACAGATCAACCGGCCGCGCCGACACACCGGGCACCTGCCGTTGTTCTTCATCTTTCTCGTGAGCAACCTGGGCGGCCTGCTGACGCCGCTGGGCGACCCGCCGCTGTTTCTCGGCTTCCTGCAAGGAGTGCCGTTCGAGTGGACCCTGCGGCTCTGGCCGCACTGGCTGCTGGTCAACGGCGTGGTACTCGTCATCTTCCTGATCTGGGATGTACTCGCCTGGCGGCGCGAAGAACCCCTGCCGCCGCCCGAAGCGACCGCGGGCTCCGCCTTTCGCGTGCAGGGCTGGGTGAACGTGCCGCTGCTTGGCGCGATCCTGCTGCTGGTGCTTTTCCAAGCGCCGCACATGGCCCGTCTGGCGGCCGGCGCGCTGGATCACACCTTCGCCTGCCCGGACCTGACGCTGCACTTCCCCATGCCGGAGATCGGCATGCTGGCCGTCGCCGGCCTATCGCTGCTGCTGACGCCCGGCAGCCTGCGCGCCGCCAATGACTTCAGCTGGGCGCCCATCGCCGAGGTGGCCATCCTGTTCATCGGCATCTTCGTGACCATGACGCCCGTGCTGGCCATGCTTCAGGTCCACGGGCCGGCCTTCGGCATCGCCGAGCCCTGGCAATTCTTCTGGATCACCGGCGCGCTGTCGTCCTTCCTGGACAACGCGCCGACCTACCTGACCATCGGCACGCTGGCCGCCAGCCCCCACGACCTGGCCTGGCTGGCGCACCATCGGCCGTCGGTGTTGGCAGCGATCAGCTGCGGCGCGGTCTTCATGGGGGCCAACACCTACATCGGCAACGGCCCGAACTTCATGGTCAAGGCCATCGCCGACGAGGCCGGCTACCGTACACCGTCGTTCTTCGGCTACCTGATCTATTCGGGCCTGATCCTGCTGCCGACCTTCGCGCTCATCACTGGGTTGTTTTTCCGGTAACAGGTTGTGTCTGGCGCGGCGGCTCCCACGTGCTGACTGCTGGGCGCGCCGGCCGATTCTTTTCCTTGGGGTTGTCGCGTTAGCCGGTTTGGACTACACTAAACTTCAAGTATTTGGGCCTTGCCTAATCTTTTTGGTCGCGATGACTTTCGCCCCCCATCCCGCCATTTCCATTTCGCTCGTCCCATTTGACCAGTATTAGCGCGCGGTTTGTCATGTGGCTGCACCAGCCCGCTTTGGGTCCTGGACGGTGGCGCATGTTCCTATCAGGAGGCCCACCGTGGCCAAGAAGTTGTACGTCGGCAATCTGACCTACGAAACCACCAACAGCGACCTGGAAAAGCTGTTCCAGCCGCATGGCACCGTCGAATCGGCCCAGGTGATCATGGACCGGGACACGGGCCGTTCCAAGGGCTTCGGGTTCGTCGAGATGGGCTCGCCGCAGGAAGCGCAGGCGGCAATCGCCGCTTTGCACGGCAAGGACTCCAACGGCCGGGCGTTGACCGTCAACGAGGCCAAGCCGCGCGAGGAACGGAGCGACCGGCCCCGGGGCGGCTTCGGCGGCGGACGTCGCTACTAAAGCTTATGTGCGAGCGCCCTTCCCCATTTGGGAAGGGTGCCCGCGCTGCTCACACTTCTGACCGACTCCACGCAACCTCGCCTTCACCTTTTCGGAGTTTTCCGCCATGGACAAAGCGCTTCGCGTGCAGCTGACGACGATGGGGGACGATGTCCGAGCCGCAGCCATTCCCGATGACGGCAAGCAAACCGCCCTCTGGTGCATCGGGCAGTTGCCGTCCCTATACGCCAAGTACCGGCTCACCAATGAAAGCCGCTATGGCGAGGAGATCACCCGGCTGGTCCAGGGGGTGTTGAGGGAACTGGCCCTCGATCGCACGCCCTGTGCACCCGCCCGCCGGCCCTCGACCAGCATCCCCGCGCGCTTCCAGCGGCTCCACGAAAAATTCGGGTTGCCCAGCTTGCATCTCAAGGTGCCGGCCGTGCCGCGGCGCGCGCCCGTTTAAGGGTCGGTCCAGCCACCAAGGACGGCCCATGAATTCCAAGAAAACCCTCGCCGAGCGGGAGCGAGAATTGCAAGCGTTGCTGGCTACGCCGGCTGGCCGCCAGGAACTCCAGGAACTGGAGGCGCGCTACCACCTCGAAAGCGGCGGGCACCGGCCGCCCGGAGCCTCGATCATCACGTACATCCTGGTCCACGAACGCAACCAGGGCCTGATTGGCTGACCGGCTGGAGCCGGTTCGTCGTTTCCGCCGCTGAAAGGAGTCTGCCGTGGACGACCTCGACCGCCTGGCCGCAGCGACCCGCATCGTGAACGCCCGGATCGGCTTCGCGATTCACGCACTGGTCTTCGTGCTGGTCAACGCCTTGCTGATCGCCATCAACCTGGCGACGACTCCCCGGCTGCACTGGTTCTGGTGGCCGCTGGCCTGCTGGGGTGCCGGCCTGCTCTTCCACGCCGCCCTGCTGCTCCTCTA
This sequence comes from Planctomycetia bacterium, assembly GCA_016795185.1. Taxonomy (GTDB): domain Bacteria; phylum Planctomycetota; class Planctomycetia; order Gemmatales; family Gemmataceae; genus JAGVLI01. The sequence goes on from JAEUIF010000960.1 coordinate 9,898, forward strand.
CACCTGGGGCCGCGACTTACACCGTCGCCTGATCGAACGGGAATTGCAAGCGCGCCGCCTGGAACGGTGACCGCCGCCTCGCCCTAGAGCGGGTTGCAGATCGATGGAGCACCGGACGCGATGGTCCGCACAGCGGACCCTACGAAATTACCGTAGGGTCCGCTGTGCGGACCGCTCCAGCTGGTTTGTAGATTCCCAGCGAGCCGCCGGGTTTATCCCGGCGGCGTCCACACGGCGGGGATAAACCCCGCCGCTCGCCTTCAAAGTAACATCGATCCATTTCCCATCGGCTAGCGCTCCTGGTACTTCGTCGTGTCCCGGACACCGGCTTCCTCGAACCCTTTCTTGCGCAGCAGGCAGCTGTCGCAATGGCCGCAGCCCCGGCCCTCGTCGTCGGGATCGTAGCAGCTCAGGGTCAGCGAGAAGTCGATGCCCAGGCGCACGCCCTCGCGGATGATTTCCGCCTTGGTTTTCTTCAGCAGCGGCGCGTGGACGCGGTACCGGCCGCGCCCCTCGACGGCTGCTTTTGTCGCCAGGTTGGCCAGCCGCTCGAAGGCGGCGAGGAACTCCGGCCGGCAATCGGGATAGCCCGAATAGTCGAGCACGTTGGCGCCCAGGAACAGGTCGAAGGCGTCGATGACCTCGGCATGTCCGAGGGCCAGGCCGAGCAGGATGGTATTGCGCGCCGGGACGTAGGTGACGGGGATGCCCTCGGAGATCGCATCGTGCGGCCGGTCCTTGGGCACCGGAATGGCATCGGTCAGCGCGGACCCGCCGACGGCCCGCAGGTCGAGGCGGACCACGGTATGCCGCACCGCGCCGAGTTCTTCGGCCAGCACCTGGGCGCAGGCCAGTTCGACCCGGTGCCGCTGGCCGTAATCGACACTCAGGGCATCCACCTCGAAGCCTTGTTCCTTCGCCACGGCCAGCGTCGTGGCGCTGTCCAGGCCGCCGCTCAACAAGACCACCGCACGCTTCGCCATATCGACCTCGCAGTAAGATGGCCAGGATCGCCACCTCGGTCAGTGTAGGACTCCGACCGCCCGTCGCAAACGGCGCGGCACGTCCGAAACCTTCGCACCCTCATCCGTTGCGCCCGGGCCAGCTGGCCTTGCCCGGTTTGACTCCGGTGGCATATACTTCCCCTCCTTGACGCGCATCTCGCCGTTCCAGCCTCCGAACGATCCATCGGACACAGTACGTGGCGACCCGCCGAGGGCGAAGGGCATGATGCTGCAAACCCGCTTCACCATTGGCTTCGGGCAAGCCCAGCTGCTGCTGGCGGGGCTGATCGCCCGCCTCGGCCCGGAACGCATCCTGCTCGCCCTGCTGCCCCTGGTGCTGCTGGCCTGGAACCCCGGCGTGTTCGTCTCGCCGCTGTCCATCGATCCGTGGGTCTACTTCGGCTACTACCTGAACCTGCCCGAATTCCTGAAGCTCTACGACGGCCTTTATTACACCACCCGCCTGAGTACGATCGTACCGGGCTACCTGCTCTACCAGATATTCCCGCCGCTGCTGGCCAATTTCGTGCTGCACCTGGGTCTGTACTGGATCAGCGTCGGCTGCCTGTACGGGACGCTGCGCGACACCGTCGAGCGCCGTGCGGCCTTCGTGGCGGCATTCCTGCTGGGCTGCCATCCGTACTTTCTGAACGCCGTCGGCTGGGATTACGTGGATGGCTTTGGCATCGCGTACTGCTTACTGACTGCCTGGCTGTTGACGAAGGCCAGCCGTTCGTCGCACTGGCATTGGTACCTGTTCGCCGCAGGCGCGGCCGCGTTCGCGCTGGGTGTGGCGAATATCTCGTACTTCTTGTTCGTGCCCTTTCTGGTGGGCCATTACGTGGTGTTGAACCGCCAGTGGCGGCGCGATTCTCTGCTCCTCGCCGCTTGCTGGTTCGGACTGGGTATCGTGGCGCTACAGGTGCTTCTGGGAATCATCAGCTACTCACTGGCCGGCAGATTCTGGTTCCTGCTGCCCTCGTTCACCTGGCTCCACGGCTTCACCCGCGAGGCCGGGCCGAACCCCTGGCAGCTGCCCGTGTCGCAGTGGTGGATGAAGGCCAGCTGGCTCGTCTTCCCCTTCCTGGGGGGTGTGGGCGCGGCGGCCTTGCTGCTCCAGCGCTGGCGGCGCGGCGTGGCGGCAGCGAGTGGCATCGTCGTCTACTATCAGTTTCAGCTGCTGGCTTTGCTCTTGCTCTTCCTGTGCGCCACCTGGCTGGCGCGAGCGCCGATGCTGCAATTCGTGCATTACGCCAGCCTGCTCATGCCCGCGACTTTCCTGGCGCTGGGCGGACAAAGCCGGGCACTTTTTGCGGGGTTGTCGCCGGAAACGTCGCGCCAGTACACCGTCGGGGCCGGTCTCCTGTTCACGGCTTCCATACTACTGGGGCCGACCCTGGCCTGGCTCGTGGCCTGGAACGACAAGCTGCCGTTG
>JAEUIF010000989.1 GCA_016795185.1 Planctomycetia bacterium
GACAGCGAAGCCGACCCGCATCCGGCTGCCTAACGCTCCATCCCGCGCGGGTTGTCCAGACCATGCGACACCCCCGAAAACCAGCGTTCATACTGCTCGAACTGCCCCTGCTCGGGGAAGCCCGTATCCTGACGAGGGAACAGAAATAGGTAGTACAGTTCCCGACCGCCGACCTCCTGCTTGTGCCGCTGGATCAGTCGATGGGCATCGTCAGCGCTGTCGATGGCCAGCCGTTCGCCGCGGTCAATGGTAGTCCACAGTTGGCCGTTCTTCGGGTCGATCTCCAGCACGCGGATCGCCAGCCGTTGGTTCAGTTGCTGGTTCTTCTCTTTTTGCAGCTCCAGCAGTTCCTTGCGCGCCAGACTCAGCTTGTGGCGTTCCTGCTGCACTTCGCGGCGGGTCAGGTTCAATTCCTGACGCGCCAGCTGCGACTTTTCCTTGAGTTCGGCCGGATTGCCGCCGACGCCCTCGTGCTCGACGCCCTCGGCAATCGGCATCAGCAGGTAGATGCAGAACAGCAGGAGCAGCACGTCGATGAGCGGGATGAAGAAGCGGGTCACGCTACGCTGGGGCAACTCGATCACGGCGTCGCCTCCTTGGCGACCGGGGGCGCGCCGCCGCCGGCTACCACGATCAAGTCGCGGCCCATCAGCACCACCCAGAGCGGGACGATATTGAACAGCGCCATGAACAGGCCGCTGCCGGTGGCCGTGATGGCCGGCGCATACAGGCGGATGATCTCGTCGGGCGGCACCCGGCCGGTGATGGAACTGAAGGTTTGCAGAATGGCCGCCACCGTGCCGAGCAGGCCGAGCAACGGAAACCACTCGGCCGCCTGCCCCAGCCGGTTCAGCCACGGATCGGGGCGCTCGTCGAAGGACGTGCCGCGCCAGCGCAGCGCTTGCAGCGCGAGCAACCCTTGCAGGGCGAACATGGCCCCGCCCAGACTGACGATGACGGTGTCCATCGGCGACATGTGTTCGAGGTAGAACGCCCAGGCGCGTTCCGGGATGGCGCGCCAGACGACGAACGCGGCGGCCACCGGCAACGCACACAGGAACAGGGGAAAAACGGTGCGGATCAGGGTGCGACGCACGGGTTTCCTCGCTGAAACGTCCAACTGCCGCTGGCGGCTTGGGCCTGTCCGACGAATTTCCGTGGTGAGGAACTGATAGCTGACAGCTGTCAGCTATCAGCGATCAGCTGTCAGTTCTTGAAAACTCGTGCCTGTGTATCCGCAAGCGGCGCTCATCCCGGATCGGGCGGCGGCGGTTTCGGCTTGGTGGTCTTGTCGGTCGGCGGACTGACCGGGGTGGTCGCGGGCGACGCTTTTTCGGTCGCGGGCTGGCGCGCCGTTTCGCGCACTTCCGTGGCGACGGGCTGCGTCGCGGCCGGCGTCGTGGGTGCGGGGTTGTTGGTCCCGAAGAAGAACGCCGTGCCGCCGACGAGGGCCACCAAGGCGGCGGCCACCACGCTGGCCAGCCCCATGTTATTGCTGCCCGCCATCTTGCCCCTCCCCGATTTCTCGCGCTGTGGAGGCATGATTGCAACTCACGACGCCGGGTTTTGCTCTCGTAGGTCAGGCTTTCCAGGCTGACATTCCTGTCGCGGGCGCTGCCGTCAGGCTGGAAAGCCTGACCTACGCTACGGGCCGATCCGTCCGCAGCACGTCCGGCAGCGCCTGGACCTTGCCGGTGCGATCCACGCACGCCAGCGTGCTCTTCCCTTCCGCAAGTAGAGTGCCGTCGCGCAGCACTTCGTAGCGATGGTCGATGCGCACGGCCGTCACCCGTTCGACGATGGTCCGCAAGGTCAGCACATCGTCGTAGCGGGCGGGGCTCTTGTAGCGGACTTCCAGGTGCGTCAGTACCAGCAGCCAGCCCTGATCTTCCATGTCCTTGTAAGTCAGACCCTGGGTGCGCAGCAGTTCGGTGCGGCCCTGCTCGAAGTAGACCAGGTAGTTCGCGTGATGCAGCAGCCCCATCCGGTCGGTCTCGGCGTAGCGCACCCGGATGGCGATTTCCCCGCGGAGCATGGATCCGTCCCTGGTCGTTTAGCGAATGACTCCCGTCCGGTTCGTGGGCGAGTTGAGCGGCGGGTAGGGGAAATAGAACGGGAAGTACACCACCAACGCGCGGCCCAGCATCAGGCGTTCGGGCACCAGGCCCCACGAGCGGCTATCGGCGCTGGCCGGGCTGTTGTCACCCAGGCACAGGTAATGCCCCGGATGCACGTACATGATCATTGGCGTCGGCTTGCGCAGCTCGTCCTTGCCGTCCCACTTCGTCGGATCGGTGAGCCAGTCGCCCGACAGCGAGACATCGCCGCCGTCATGCTTGCTCACGCCCGGATTGTACGTCGTGTAGTAGGTGTCGCGCCAGAGCCGCAATCCGCCGACGTGCAGCGACGCGCCCTTCGCCCCAACGCTGGCCGGTTGCAAGTCGTTGGCCGTCGGCCCTTGCTTCGGAGCCGCCGCGTAGGGCACACCATTGCCGAAGACCAGTTCGTCGTTGACCCAAACGAGCAACTGCTCATCCACGTTGGCGAAGCGTAACTGAAACTTGCCCGTGCCCTTTACGGCAGTGGGCGCGGCGGCGGGCGGCGACTGGGGTTCCAGCTTCAGGGGCAACGGCTGCTCGCCCTGCTCATTGACGCGCACCAAGGTGCATTGTCCCGATTGCAGGTTGAAGCGGGCCTGGAAGCGGTCAAAGCCTTTCGACAGTTCCAGCCGCAATTCGCCGTCGGCGGCGGCCTGATCGATTTCCGCCTCGCATTCGAGGATCAGGTCGCCGACCCAGTAACGGCCGTTGCTGCTGCTCGACGTATCGCCGGTGTTGTAGCCCATGAAGTCGGTGATGAGCTGCGGCTGGCCGCCGCCGGTCAACTGGTGCCGATAGCGCAGCCATTCGAGCGCGGCCGGCGGCTGGGCCTGGCTGAAGCGCCGCGGGTGAATGCCGTCGCCCTGCCACTGGCCGCTAACGATCCAGCGCGGCGGATAGAGCGTGGTATCGTTGGGCTGGAAGTCGTTGTCGAAGACGATGCGTTGCAGCGCCGGAATCAGTGCGGGCGACTTCCGGATAATCTGAAACTCGCCCTGCTGGAACAGTTTCTCCGCATCGGCGTGGGCCTTGTGCAGTTCGTCGGAACTGCCGCGCCACGGAAAGCCGCCCGCGTAGGGTGAATCCCAGTAGCGCTTACCTTCGGGCTCGGGCACCTGGCGCGGCTTGTTGTGGACGTAGAGTTGGCCCTGGGCAATGGCGATGGTCTCGCCCGGCAGGCCGATCAGCCGTTTGATGTAGTTCATCGCCACATGGTTCTTCTGCGGTTCGACCGGGTACTTGAAGACGACCACGTCGTGGCGGGTCGGCGTGCCGATGGGCGTGTCGTAAAGCGATTTGAAGACCAGCACACGGTCGCCCGAATGCCAGTCGTCGATGGGAATGCCATGCGCCGCGAAGTCGATGCTGATTCGGCAATTCGGGCACTCGCAGCCGGTGACGATGCTGCGCGGCCGGTCGGACTGCGGATCGACCTGGGAGCTGCAATTCACCGGAAACGCGAACCGGCAATACGGGCAGGTGATGTACTTCTGGTAGCCCCAGAGCGTGGTGGCCATCGAGCCGGTGGGAATGACGAACGCCTCGGCGACGAAGGTCTTGAGCAGCAGTACCAGGACGACGACGAAGACGATGGTCTCGGCGACTTCGCGAAAAACGTCCTTGGATTCCGGCGGCGCGCCGTCGGTCTTGTCCGTCCGCGGCAGTTCCGCCCTGGGCGGCGTGACCGGCGCGCCGACGGGTGCCAGCGGGGCCGGTGCGATATGCCCGTTCTGCACACCGTCGGCCCCGACGCCCGGCGTCGTGATTTCCGTGGGCCCGGGGGAGGCGGTCTCGGTCGGCGCCGAAGGTTGCGACGGTCCCGAGGCAATATGTTCGTCGGCCATGCACGACTCAATTCTGGTTTGGTGGTTCGCGCGGCGGAGCCGGCCATTCCCTATTTCGACGGGCGCGCGGCGATATTGCGCCAGCCCGACCCGGCCCTGAGAAGATCATATTCGCTGGCGCGGTCCAGTAACAGGGGAAGTCGGCGTTTGCCAGGGGCTGTCGGCAACCTGCGGGATTGCGCACGACATTAGCGTACCCAGCCGATGCGGCCCCACGGAAAGTACCGGCAGACTACAGGCCCTACGACATAACTTTCAGGGACCAGACCCCAGTAACGACTATCCGCGCTGGCCGCGCTGTTGTCGCCGAGGAACAGGTAGTGCCCCGGATGTACATACATCAACATCG
>JAEUIF010001085.1 GCA_016795185.1 Planctomycetia bacterium
CGCTGTTCATCAGGATGCTGGTACGCATCCGCGCCTGGACATTCTCGAATACCAAATCCTGCTGCCGTTCGGCCGGCACCTGCTGAAGGCGGGCGGTCAACCCGGCCACGTCGAGGCCCGCCAGGTCGATGCCAAACGGCCGGTGGCCGATGGCGCGCCATTCCTCCAGGCACAAATTGCGGATGTCCACTTCCTGGGCGGCGACTCCCAGCTGCTGCATCAGGTCCACGGCATTGCGTTTCGTCCGTGCCGTCGTGCCGAAGCCGGGCATCGTGAACGCACGAATCCGGCTGCGCGGCTGGCCGAGCAGGTCGAGCGTTTTGCAAACCACCAGCAGCGAGAGCGTCGAATCCAGTCCGCCGGAAACACCAATGGACAGCGGCGGCGTGCCGATGTGTTCGAGGCGTTTCGCCAACCCGGCGACCTGCGTGTGAAAGATGTCCTCGCAGCGCTCGCGCAACTGCTCGGAGGCACGCGGCACGAACGGGTGCGGATCGATGTCGCGCCGCAGCCGGACGGCCGGTGCAGGCGTCGAATGGGCGGTGTGAAAGCCAATCTCTGGAGTCCGTGCGACCGGTGCGAGCCGAAAGCTCTGAACTCGGTACGGCGGTCCGGCGGACTGCTGAATGTAGCCGTCGCCGTAACTGTTGGTCCGCAACCGCTCGATCCGCAGCCGTTCGAGATCCACGTCGGCGACGAGCAGCGTTTCCTCGCGCTGATAGCGCTTGGATTCCATCAGCAAACTGCCGTTCTCGGCGATCAGGCAATGGCCTCCAAAGACCAGGTCGGTTGTCGATTCCCAGACGCCGCAGGAAGTGTAGACGTAAGCGGCCACGCAACGGCCTGACTGCCCTTCCACCAATTGCCGGCGATAGGCGGGCTTGCCGATGACCTCGTTGCTGGCCGACAGATTGGTCAGCAGCGTAGCCCCGTGCAGGGCTTGCCGGGAACTGGGCGGGTTCGGCATCCACAGGTCTTCGCAGATTTCGACACCGACGATCAGTCCTTCCACGTTCAACGCGCTGAACAGCAGATCGCTGCCGAACGGCACATCTTTCTGACCTGGCAATTGCACAGTCTGGCTATGTCCATTACGGGCCGGCGCGAACCAGCGCCGTTCGTAGAACTCCTTGTAATTGGGCAGGAAAGTCTTCGGCACAATGCCCAGGATTTTTCCGCGATGCAGCACGACTGCCGCGTTGAACAACTGGTCATCCACGACTAGCGGCAAGCCAACCAGCGCCAGGCCCGCGAAGTCGGTGCCGCTGGCGGTCACTAGCCTGTCGAGCCCGGCCAGGGCGGCGCGTTGCAGCGTCGTCTGGTGAAACAGGTCGCCGCAGGTGTAGCCCGTCAGCGCGAGTTCTGGAAACACCAGCACACCGACATCCTGCTCGCCGGCCTGTCGCATCAGGCCGCCGAGACGTTCGGCGTTGTACGTGCAATCGGCCACCCGCAAGCGGGGCACGGCGGCAGCGACGCGGAGTAATCCGTGGGGGAGCATGCATCGGGTCCAGGAACGAAAAGGTCAGGGGTTCGGGGGTAGGAAATCCCGCAAGACTACGATTGGAATTTCCGTGACCCGTCGATGGCCCACATCGTTGGTGAGAAAGATCGATGCGCCATCTTCCAGTGCTGCGGCGATCTGAAAGGCGTCGGGGAGGCGAAGTCCGTGACGCGCCCGCAATTCTGCCCCCTTTTCTGCGATGGCTGGTGTAAGCGCGCTCAGCGATAGAAACTTCGCAGTCATGAGAAAAGTGCGATGGCCAGTCACAAGATTCGTCTGTCCGGTGGACAAGGGCTTCACCAGGACTTCCGCCAGGCTAACCACCGAAGTGATGGCCGTGTTCAAGCCAACGTTGAAGCGACTGTTGAACAATTCAACCAGGATGGGTTGGTAGACGCGGTCTGATTCCAACCAGTAGATCAACGGCGCAGTGTCCAGACCCACACGGGCGTGGATTGGAATAGCATCAATCAGCTTCATCGTTCCCACTCGTCACGCAGCCGGTTGACATAGTCCTGGGCATCTTCGTCTTGCCAAAGTCCTTTGGCAATGCCGCAAAACTCCCCCCAGGAACGCTTGCGCTCCGCGTCCTGGCCGTTCCGTGGCTGCACAATTATCACTACCTCCGCTGGCCCCGGCGGCAGCTGGCAGGGCACTTCGAGCCGCAGTTTTCCGTCTGGTCCAACAGTCGCTTGCATTTGAATGGTCTGCATGGCGTTTCCTTTCTGGCAAAGCCGCGATAAGCGGCTCGCTCAGCGTCCCTTCATCATGAGAATGACGAAGCCGATTAGCCCCAGGAAGATGGCACTGAACAGACACGACGACATGGTGAGCAGCCAGCTGGCGGCGGGGTTGTCCAGGTTCTCGACGTTGCTGAGATACCGGGCGAGTTCGCCTTCCACATCCTCGCGAATCGTGCCGCGTGCGCGTTGCCAGCGGAGCGTGACGTGTCGCATGGTCGGAAATGGATCGAGGTCCACTTTGCCCTGAATGTCCTGACCCGAAACCACGGGTTCGTCAGCGCCGGCTGGCAGCGGCAGGCCGGGATCGCCGCGCGCCACCTGGATCGAATGACTGGCGGTGCGTTCCAACGCCACTTCGGGAACGCGCAAGTTCACCCGGTTGCCGATCCGTTCGGCGTTCAGGTTCAGGCGAAGGCAGACCTGTTGCAGCGCCTCGTCCAGCACGGCCGGCTCGACGTTGTAAATGACGGTGTAACGCCGGCGCAACCGCAGCAAGAGCGCGGAGCCGGCAACGACCAGCAGGAAGTACACCGCCCAGGGTACGGCCCAGAGCCAGCCCCACTTGCCGCTGGCCAGCTCCGACCAGGGCCCTTGCACGAGCGCGGGCCGCCAGTGGGCATGGAAGCTGAGCAGCACCCACGGGCCGCCGATCAGCAAGAAGCCCGCCAGGCCGCCGAGGACGCCAACGAAGTCCCAGGGGCCAGAGATCATGGTCGCCTGGGGCCGGGCGTTAATCATCGACAGGTAGAGCAAGTACGACGCCACCGGGAAAGCGACCGCCATCGCGGCCAGAATGTAGAAGCCGATCAACGTCAGCACCTCGGAGGAAAGCCGTCGGTCGAGCTGAAAAGGGCATTGTAGCCGGGCGGCGCAACCTGGGTCAATCAGCCGGGCTGCGGTTGTGGGCCCCCGAGCGCCCAGTTCGCTGTTGACCTGCCGTGCCGGCGCGACTAGGATGCCGCCCCCTTGCAGACCCCATACGCCATAGCAAACCTGGGGAGGAGGAGAAGATGGCGGCTCGCGGAACCTGGCGGAAATTGACGGTGCTGCCTCTGGTCATGCTGGCCAGCGCGGCATTTATCGGTTGCGGGAAACAAGAAGGCGCGCCTGCCCAGGTCGAAGCCGCCCCCGCGCCGGCGGCTGGCGATACGACCGCGGCCGTGGTCCAGGCGGCCAAGGCGGAAGTCCGGTTGCACCAGACCTTCGAGGAGGCGACCATCGCCGACCAGCCGGACCAGTACCTGCCGGACAAGACGCTCGGCGGCAAGTCGGTCGGCAAGCTCTACGAACAGGTCGTCAAGCGCTGGAACCACGTGTCGTTCCTGACCGGCAAGGGCGACCAGCTGGTCTACACCGCCACCATCGACACCGAACTCGGGTCCATCGACATCGACCTGTTCCCGGAACAGGCCCCGAATCACGTGCGGAACTTCGTGGCCCTGGCTCAGTGCGGCTACTTCGACGGCCTGGTCTTCGAGCGGACGCTCTCCGAGCAGGCCGAGGAAGACCCCAATAACCGCGTCGAGCTGATCGAGGGCGGTTGTCCGGTGGGCACCGGCAACCCAGGCTTCGGCAGCATCGGCTACTGGCTGAAGCCCGAGTTCAGCGAGGCCCTCAAGCACGAGGAAGGCATGGTCGGCGCCTGCCGGGGCGAAGACCCGGACACCGCCGCCTGCCGCTTCTACGTCACGCTCAGCAAGGCCCCGGTGATGGACGGTGAACGGACGATTTTCGGGAAAGTTACGCGCGGACTGGACGTGGTTCGTAGAATAGCCACGCAGCCCGTGCTCAATACGCCGGACTACCCGCTCGGCGACCGGCCGCAGAAGCCCGTGGTCATCCGCAAGGTGACTGTCAAGGTGCGGCCCGCCGGCACGGTGAGCGCGCCAGCCCCGGAGGCCAAGGCCGGCGACACGAAGAAGCCTTGAAGCGGCAATCACTGATGCTCGTGGTAAGGAGTCAAGGGGACCCACGCAAAGGGACGTTGTGAACCTGGTCAGGCCGGAAGGTGCAGCCATAAGCAACACCCCCTTGTGCAGTGGATCAGCCTCTTGACCACCTGCCACGGGCGCCATTTTTTGAACACCCTCCAGACCACGAAAAAACCGTTTGGCCCGGTGCCTCAAAAACCCCAATGTTTTGCCACTGCGCGCCAAGGGCCTCTTGGCTCAGAGTGGCAAAAATCCCAATGTTTTACCACGGCGCGCCAAAGCCACCTCCGCAACAGACTGCGCTTGCACCATCGCACCGGGGTTTGGCACAATCGCCAACAGCCGGTGCGCCAGTCCCGGCCAGGTCTTAATTGATTGCCAATTCGCTGCCCTGAGTTACCGTAGTGGAAGCGGGCGCCTTGCTTTCGCGGCGTCCGCCGGCCAGCGCCGTCCGTCTCGTGCCCGCGCGAAAGAGGTGCCACCGGGTTCGCAAGGTCATGGCCAAACGCAAGTCCGCCACCCCCGAGACCCCTGAAGCCGCCGCCCTGTTGCCCGCCGGGACGGGCGACCAGGCGTCGCCCTCGGTTGAGCAGCCGGCACCCTCTTCCGCCGCCAACTACACCGTGCTGGCCCGGCGTTATCGTCCGCAGCAGTTCACCGATGTTGTCGGCCAGGAACCCGTCGCCCAGGCGTTGGTCAACGCCCTGCAATCAAACCGGGTCGCGCACGCATACCTGTTCACCGGAGCGCGCGGCGTCGGCAAAACCTCGACCGCGCGCATTCTCGCCAAGGCACTCAACTGCGTCCGCGGGCCGACGCCCACGCCCTGCGGCGAATGCGACAGTTGCCGGGCCATCGCGACGGGTGAAGACACCGACGTGGCCGAGATCGACGGCGCCAGCAATCGCACCATCGACGATGTGCGCGAAATCCGCCAGAACGTGCAGTATCGGCCCAGCCGTTCGCGCTACAAGATTTACATCATCGACGAAGTCCACATGCTGACCAAGGAGGCGTTCAACGCGCTGCTGAAGACGCTCGAAGAGCCGCCGGAGCACGTCAAGTTCATCTTCGCGACCACCGACGTCCACAAGGTGCCGATCACCATCCTGTCGCGCTGTCAGCGCTTCGATTTCGTCGGCATCAATGGCGGGCGCATCGTCGAACGCTTGCGGGAAATCGTCGCCCAGGAAGGGATGGCGGCCGACGACGACGCGCTCGAACTGGTCGCGCGGCGCGGCGCGGGTTCGATGCGCGACGCCCAGTCGTTGCTGGACCAGCTGCTGGCCTTTGGCGGCGAACGGCTGACGGTCGAGCAGGTGCATCGGCTGCTGGGCACCGCCCCGGCCGACCGTGTGCTGGCGCTGGCGGAAGCCGCCCTGGGACACGACCCCAAACGCGCCATTGAACTCCTGGACGATGCCGCCGAGGCGGGCTTGCAACTTGGCGAACTGCTCGATCAGCTCATCGACTACTGGCGCGACCTGATGGCCGCCCATTGCGCCGGGGCCGAAGCCCGCAACCTGAGCGTGGTCAGCCGCTATCGCGACACCCTGATCCAGCAAGCGAAGGCTGCCAAGCTCGACACCATCCTGGCGGGCCTCGACGTGCTGGCCGCCGCCAAGAACCGCCTGCGGGGCAGCACGCAGCAGCTGATCTGGCTGCAAGCCTCCGTGTTTCGCCTGGCTCGCCTCGACGACCTGCTGTCGGTCGGGCAGCTGGTGCAGCTGCTCGGTACGGGCGGCACTTCGGCTACTCCCGTTGGCGAGCGTGCCGCTTCGGAACGGAAGCCGGCGGCCCCTACCAGCCCCGCACCTGTGCCCATGCCCAGGGCAGAACAGCGGACCTCGCCCGCCGTGGCTCCGCTGTCACTTGCACCCCGCCCACCGACGGTCGAGCCCCGGTCTGCCCCCGCTGGTACCGGTCCTGCCGGTCAGGCGAAGCTTACCGTTGACAATCTCGAAGTCGTTTGGCCGCAGATAGTTGCAGGGTTCCCCCTGTCGTTTCGCACGGCCCTGGAACGCGCCACTCCTGCAATTTCCGGGCCAAATCAGCTGGTAATACGCTTTCCATCCGCTTACAATATCGAACATAAGCACTTTCTGGAGCTGGGCGGCATCGACCGGCTCGAATCACTGCTGGCCAAGGCTGCCCAGCAGAAGTGGACGGTGAAGGCGGAACTGACCGATGCTCCGGCGGGTGAACGACCCGCCGCGACCCCGCCGCCGGCCATCAACAATTCGTCCGCTTCCCGGCAACAGCGCGAGGATCAGGCGCTGCAAGACGCCCTGGTCCGGCGGGTCAAGGAAGTGTTCCGAGCGAACTTCGAGTCCGTGGATGAGGGTTTTGGCGTTGCCCCTGGCGACCCGGCCCGCGCCGCGGAAGGGACTGACACCGAGGAGGCGTGAACGTGTTCAAGGAACTCAGCCAGCTCGCTGGCCTGATGAAGCAACTGCCCAAGATCAAGGAGGACATGGAAAACCTCCAGAAGAAGCTCGGCGAAATCAACGCTGAAGGCGATGCCGGCGCGGGCATGGTCAAGGTGACGGTGAACGGCAAGATGGAGGTGCTGGCCTGCCGGCTCAGCGACGAGGCCCTGAAGGGGAACGACAAGGAAATGCTCGAAGACCTGATCCGGGCCGCGACGAACCAGGCGCTGGAAAAGGTCCGCCGCCAGGCCGGAGAGGAAACCGCCAAGCTGGCCACCAGCTTCGGCCTGCCGCCGGGCTTCAGCATTCCGGGCTTGGGTGGGTAAACATCAGTGAAAAGGCGAACTTCAATTACAGGCGAGCGGCGGGCGTAAGCCCGCTGTTGAAACAGCCAGAAACTGACACCA
>JAEUIF010001115.1 GCA_016795185.1 Planctomycetia bacterium
GGCGCGCATGGCGACGACGAAGCCCGGCGTACAGAAGCCGCACTGCTGGGCATCGTACTGCACGAAGGCGGCGGGCACGGCGTCGAGTTTGTCGCCCGCGACCAGGCTGGCGGCGGTCTTGATCTGCTTGCCGCGCGCTTCCAGTGCCAGCATGCTGCACGCATAGACGGGCTGGCCGTCGAGCATGACGGTGCAAGCGCCGCAGCTGCCGCGGTCGCAGACGCGCTTGCAGCCAGTAACGTCGAGGTAATTCCGCAGGGCGTCGAGCAGCGTGACGCGCGGCTCGACCTCGGTCTTGACGGTCTTGCCGTCCACGTTCAATTGCAGCGGCACGCCCTTCGGCCCGAGGCCGACGGCGGCGTCGGCTTGCTCTTCGGCGGGCGCTTCGGGCGCGAAGCCGGCCAACGGCAGCGCCGTCGTCGCGGCGGCCGCGCCGGAACCGCGCAGAAAGTCGCGACGCGACAATCCCGGTCCATTCCGGGTGCGTTGCTCTGAGTTGCTCATTGCGCAGCATCCTCCCCTTGTGAATGTGGTATCTGAGCGCGACTGAGGATTGTAAAACGGCGTCTGGCGCGGAACAAGCAGCTAGGTTCCGGAAATGCGGGATTTGCCGATTTTGCGGGATAGATGAAAGTGGATGGTTACGGATCCCCAGGCAACCACTCGTGCAGCGCCGTGCAAGCTGCCAAATAGCCTGCCAAATAAGCTGCCAAATAGCGGAGCGATAAAGCGGTAAAATGCTATACTACTTGTGGTTACATGGAAAAATTGGCTGCCAAATAATATGACAAATTGGGACGCATTTGACTTTGGCTTGCGATTCTCCGCAACCGCGCTTCAGGAAGACCTGATCAATATCGAGGCTTACCGATTGTCCCTGCATCGCTTGCATCTGCCGCCCGAATGGCGGCAGGAACTGCAAAAGCTGTACATCGTTCGCGCTGTCCACGGCACGACGGCCATCGAAGGCAATCCCTTGTCCGAGCAAGAGGTATCCAGACAGCTTGCCAAGGGCCGTGGCCAGGGCATCAAGGACCAAGTGCATCGACAGACCAAGAACGCCGCCGACGCATTCGCCTGGATTGAGCAACACTTTGCCACGCCACGGGCCTTGCTGCTCGAAGACCTGCTGGAAATCCATCGCCTGATCACCACGGGCAGCGACGAGCACGAGAACGTTCCCGGCCGGTTCCGCGAATCGGGGCACAACGTCACGGTGGGCAGCCCGCAACTGGGCGGCGTTCACCAGCCGCCGCCGGGCGGCGAAGCGACGAAGCATTTGGTCCAGCGCTTCCTGGAGTTCGTGAACTCCCGCAGGTTCAAAGGGTTGCCGCCCGTAATGCAGGCCCTGATCGCCCATTTCTACTTCGTCACCATTCACCCCTTCGGCAATGGCAACGGCCGTACCACGCGCTGCATCGAGGCGGCGATCCTCCACGGCAGCGGTTACAATACCTACGGCTTCTACTCGCTCTCGAACTACTTTTACCGCAATCGCGACGACTACTTCCGGAAACTGCAAGAAACCCGAATGCAATACCGCTACGACCTGACGACATTTCTACAGTTCGGGCTGAAGGGGTTTCGCGAGGAACTGGAGCGCATCAACGCCTACGTGCGCAACCGAACGCATCGCCTGCACTACCGGGAGATGATTCGCCGTTGTTTGGAGAAGAAGGTCGGCAAACGCCGCCGATTGATCAACGAGCGCGAAGCGAAATTGCTGCACGCCATCCTCGACGCCAGCGAACCGGCCGATCCCTTCTCGGACGAACCGGCCAAGGAAGCCACCTGGCACGAACTGTGGCCATTGGTGCGCTCGTTCTTTGTCGGAAAAACACCGCGCACGATTTCGCGCGAAGTCGCCCGTCTGGAAGAGTTGGGCTTTTTGAAGGTCGTTCAAGCCGACCGCCTGGGTGACTCGTCGTTGCTCATTCGGTTCGACGCCATCGAGAAGTATTGACGCCGCACCGTCGCCCCCCCAACCTTTCCCGCAAATTGCTTGACATCGGCGCAGACCGTCCTTAGCATCATCGCACTAGGAACGATCCGCTTCGTTTGCGGTACGCAATTTTCATGATTCGGCGACGGACCCAACGCTGTGCTCTGCGCCGCCGACTCGTCGTGGTGCTGGCCCTGGCCGGCTACCTGGCGGGTGCGGTCGGGTTCCCGTTGCCTCAATTCCGCTCCGCTGCCGCCGAAGGCAATCCGGTCGCTGTCCGCCAGCATGCCTGCGGTTGCGTCGAGGTTGTCACTCAAGCGCCGCCGTCGTGCTGCTGCTCGAAGACCAAAGCCGCAGCGCCATCGTGCTGCTCGGAAGCGCCGGGCGAACCGCCCGCCGCGGCGGAACCGTCCGAGTCAACCGCTGGCATCATCTGGATCGACAGCGTCTCGGCCCGCGAATGCCGGGGTCTCGGCACGTCCTGGCTGACCGTCGAGGCGACGTTGCCGCCGCCCGCACTGGTCGAATGGACTTACTGCGGGGCGGCTGATGCCTGGCTGATCGAACTGACTGCGGAACCTGTCTCCCAACCCCTCTTGCCGCCGACTCCTCCTCCCCGCCTGTCGTCAATCGTCTGATTCCGCTCCCCCAACGTCCCCGATGGCTGCTCGCGGAACCCCGCCGCGCCCCTTGGCGCGCTGGTGTGTTCTGTGGTCCGATTGCATTACCCCTGTCCCAACGGGCGGGATGTCGGCGCTTGACGATTGGACGGTTATCCGACCTCAACGGATCTGCGGCGCAGGTGAAGTCGAGCCTCCCTTGCCCCGTACACGACCTGTCCGGTCCAGCCGCCAGCGGGTTCGATTCCCGCCAGGGGTGCTTCCGTGAGAATTGTGCAAAGCCGCGAGTCGGCGCACTTTGCCGCTTGCGGCTTTGTAACCTCCAGAATAAATCAATGTCCGGGACAGTCTGAAGAGGATGGTCGCGGAATTAGCTTTCCCGGGGCGGACAATGGAGTTCGCCTGTTTGACGGGAAGGAGCAAGGGGGCGGTCGCCGATGAGGCGTTTACCGCCCTGGTCTCACAAGGGGAGTTTTGTCCATGCGTACGCGCAGCCTGTCCGTGGGCGCTCTGCTGGCCCTGTTCGTCGCCAGCATCGGCCTGTTCGCCGTGGCTCAGGACGACAAGCCGAAGTTCACCACCAAGGAAGTCATGAAGAAGGCCCACGACGGCAACCCGAAGCTGTGCGCCAAGGTCGCCACCGGCAAGGCCAGCAAGGAAGAGAAGGAACAGCTGGTGGAACTGTACGTGGCCCTGTCGAAGAACAAGCCGGCCAAGGGCGACGCCAAGAGCTGGGAAGAAAAGTGCAACGCCCTGGTCGCCGCCGCCAAGGAATGCCTGACCGACGACAAGGCCGGCGGCGCGAAGCTGCAAAAGGCCGTCAACTGCAAGGCTTGCCACGAAGTCCACAAGTAAGCGCTTCACGCCGCTTGCGGCTTGGCACGGCCCGCCGGGATAGAACCCGGCGGGCTTTTTTTGTTGGAGCTACCCGAACAAGCTCCCGTAGGGTCCGCTGTGCGGACCAGCTAGCCTTGATGCTGTCGGGATAAAAATGGTCCGCACAGCGGACCCTACCCGTTATGTCCGGTAACTCTGGGGATAGGAGGGCGCAAATGCCAGCAGTTCAAACTCAATACCCCCGGATCGCCACCACCGTGCAGTTGTCGGTGCCGCCGCCCTGGTTGGCCAGATCGACGAGGTTGTTGGCGACGTAGGACGCCCCAGGGATCGACAGCTTGATGAGTTGTTCCAGCGTCTTCAGATCGACGTGGGCGTGCAGGCCGTCGCAGGCCACGATCAGCCATTCGCCCGGCGCCAGTCGGGTCTGATACGAAGCCGGATCGATGTCGTTGCGCAGGCCCACCGCCTGGGCGACTTCATTGCGGCTGGGGTGCGTCAACGCCTGCGCGGGGGTGATGTGCCCCAGATCGACCAGGCGGGCGACCAGCGTCTGGTCTTTGGTCACCTGCGTGATCGTGCCCTGCCGGTAGTGGTACACCCGGCAATCGCCGACGTGCCCGATCACGACCTGCCCATCCCAGACCACGACCACCGCGATCGTCGAAGCCATGCCGCGCAGGTTGGCATCGCCCTGCGACCGGCGATAGATGGCCATGTTCGCGCCCTTGATGGCCGAATCGATGGCCTGCACCAGATGGAACGGCTGCGTATCGCGCACCTGGCCGGTCATGGTGCCGGTGAGCATTGGGGCCAGGCCGTTGCCGACCATGTTGATGGCCAGGCCGCTGGCCATGTCGCCGCCCTGATGCCCGCCCAGGCCGTCGGCGACGATGGTCAAGGCCAGTTCGCGATATTGATTGCGGTTCGACCAGCCCAGGTGATGAATAAGGAAGCTATCCTCGTTGCGCTGCCGGACCCGGCCGACGGAGGTCGCACCGCCGATGTCGAGGCGACAAACGGACGTGCCGGCATTCGCCATCATGCGCGGTTGGGACACCGGCCCCATCGCGGAGTTCGGCGCGGGCGACGGGGCGGAGACAGCCTTCTCGCTGGAAGCCAGCAGGGCATTGACGGCGGCATCGTCCCAGCTGGGCAGGATTTCGTCGTCACTGGCCGCCGGCGGGGGCGGCGCGGGCTGGGGCCGGGGTGCGGGCGGTTGGGGCCGAGGAGCGGCCTGGTGCGAGGCGGGCTGGGGCCGGGGCGGCGCGGGCTGGGGCCGGGGCGCGGGGGCGGTACCCCGCGCACTGCTGGGAACCGGCGCCGGCTGCCGGGCCGGAGTGGGAGTCGGTGCGGCCCGGGTGCCGAACATCATGCCGCAGGCGCCGCACACGACGGTCGAGCCGATTTGCTGTTCGTGAATCTGACAGGCGCTGCGGCAACCGGGGCATTGAACGGAAACTGGCACGGGACACTCGCTTCCACGGCTAAAAGTTGGGCCGCGCGCCGGGCTCGCCGGACACGGCGGAGAGACGGGACGATTTAAGGTTACATCCTACTGGAAGCGGGCCAAGTTGCAATCGCCGAGGCCCACCCTCCGAAGGTTGGACGTGCCGCCGATTCCGCCCGTTCCGGGAAAGCGCGACGTACCGCCCCGCGCCGTGGTTTCTGGCTCCGCCACTCCGCCACGCGGGAGAC
>JAEUIF010001118.1 GCA_016795185.1 Planctomycetia bacterium
AAGTTGCTGAAGCTGATCGTCACCTCGGCAACCTATCGCCAGTCGTCGCGCGTGACTCCGGAACAACTGGAACGCGATCCCGACAACAAGCTGCTGGGGCGCGGTCCGCGTTTCCGCAACTCGGCCGAAGTGATCCGCGACCAAGCACTGGTCGTCAGCGGCCTGCTCAGCCCCAAGCTGGGCGGCCCGCCCGCTCGCCCCGCCCGGCCGAAGCTACGGCTGGCCGCTGCCTTTGGCGGCAATACTGACTGGGAACCCAGCCCCGGCGACGACAAGTACCGCCGCGGCCTGTACACCGAATGGCGGCGCACCACACCCTACCCCAGCATGACCACGTTCGACGCGCCCGGCCGCAGCGTCTGCGCGGTGAACCGGCCGCGCACCAACACCCCCTTGCAAGCCCTGGTAACGCTGAACGACCCCTGCTACGTCGAGGCGGCCCAAGCGTTGGCCCGCAAGACCGTCAAGGACGGCGGGCCGACGGTCGAGAGCAAGGTGAAGTTCGCCTTCCAGCAGTGCCTGACGCGCCCGCCGCAGGAGCAGGAAACCAAGCGGTTGATGACGCTCTTCGAGCAGACCCGCGAGAAGTTCAGTAAGAACCCGAAGGAAGCCACCGTGCTGGCCACCGAACCGCTCGGCCCGCTGCCGGCTGGTGCCGATCCCGCCGAGATGGCGGCCTGGACCGTGGTCGGCAACGTGCTGCTGAACCTGGATGAGATGTTCTTGAAGCGGTAAGCATTGGCGAGCCGCCGGGTTTATCTCGGCGGTGAAATACCATGACGAAGAGCCAGGAAGGCGGGGGAAATGAAATCACTCGCAGGGCGAAGGCGGAAGCGGCGCGAACCGGCGAGGACCTGTGCCGCATTCTGGCGCGGATGCTGAGTGCGGCCAGGGAGGCGGGAGAGCGCGACTCGGTCCAAAAGATCATTCGCGCTCAGAAGTATCTTGGCTGCCGTAATCGAAGGAAACGGAGAAGTACGCGATGAAATGGTTCGCGGCCCATCTGGTCATGGCCGTCCATTGGAAAGGCGAGGGGCAGACCCGCTTTCCGGTCTGGGAGAATATTGTCCTCGTGGCCGCGAAATCGGAAAACGAGGCGTTCGCCAAGGCGGAAGCCTACGGCCAGTCCGAGGCTGGGGACGAGGGCGGTTCCTTTCGCTGGGACGGCAAGCCGGCGACTTGGGTCTTCACCGGCGTGCGCAAGCTGACGGAATGCGTCGGCGCGGAGGACCAACCTGGAGACGGTACGGAGATCACCTTTAACGAATTGGAGTTCGCTTCATTGAAGGCTGTAGCGGACTTCGTGGCCAGTCGTCCGACAGACGTTCGGTATCGGGATCGCTTTCCGACCCCGCGGAGTGCCAAGCCTGTGGAGCAAACGAAGCGCGGCAAGCGCAAGCCGGCGTGAACGGTTGAGTCGCTGCCGTCGGACCCCGCCGAGATGGCCGCCTGGACCGTGGTGGGCAACGTGCTGCTGAATTTGGATGAGATGTTCTTGAAGCGGTAGCGCCAAAATGGCATTGATATGTGGCACCGCATAGCGATCGATCCGAACAAGGATTACGTGTTGCAGCTTTGTCAGAATGCTGAGCGCGTTCGCTATTTTCGCGCTCGAGCAATCGACGAAGCCCCACACGCTGATATGGTTTTTGAGACCGTCCCACTGCCTGCGGAAATTGTGAGAGATTACCGACTTGAAGAATTACGCGGGCGACATCTGAGCAATGGCGAAATGTTTGCATTTGGTCCGCACGGCGAGTGGTTTACTGAAGCTGAATCGAATGTGATGCGCCGTCGAGGTGGCTGGAATAATATCCCCTGGCACAACGGCATCGCACCGAGACTCCCGCCGAAATAGCACTTGAAGCAAACCTGATGGTTTGTTGACTGTTTCAGGGCCTGTAGATTCAATCGCAACAATCGAGGCCGCTCATGGACCCCCGCATCGAACAACAGTGGAACATCACCCGCCGCCACTTCCTGCGCGACGGTTCGCTGGGGCTGAGGGCTGAGAGCTGAAAGCTGACGGCTATTAACCAACGAGACACTGCCATGCAATCTGACGACACCGAGTTTGTGGTCCGTCTCTTTGCCGAAGCAGTTCCCGAAATCGCCGCTGGGATAGTCGAGATCAAAGCAATTGGTCGGCTGCCTGGTGTCCGCAGCAAACTTGCCCTTTACAGTCGTGACCCCAAGGTGGACAGCGTCGGTGTGTGTGTCGGCACACGAGGTTTTCGGATCAAGAACGTTATCGATCAGCTGCATGGTGAGAGGATCGACTTGTTTCGCTGGGATGAGTCTCCGGAAAAACTGATTGCGAGTGCCTTGCAGCCCGCACAGATCGAGAGAGTGGTCTTTCATCCCGAACGGCACGTTGCGGAAGTCATCGTCAAGGAAAGTCAGGTCTCATTAGCGTTGGGTCGTCGGGGTACGAACCGGGAACTGGCGAGCAGGTTGACTGGTTGGATAATTCATGTGGTCTCGATGAATCCGCCGAACGAGTCGGATGACGGCATCTGGCTTTGAGAATCACGAGGTAACCAATGGACCCCCGCATCGAACAACAGTGGAACATCACCCGCCGCCATTTCCTCCGCGATGGTTCGCTGGGGCTGGGCGCCGCAGCGCTTTCGCTGCTGGCGGGTGCTAAACCGCAAGCGGTAGGGGCAACGGCGGAAGTGAATCCGCTGGCGGTGAAGAAGCCGCACTTCGCGCCGAAGGCGGAGCGGGTCATCTACCTGCACATGGCCGGTTCCCCGCCGCACCTCGACATGTTCGATTACAAGCCCGAACTGGTGAAGCGCACCGGCCAGGATTGCCCGCAGGAGTTCCTCAAGGGTAAACGCTTCGCCTTCACCAGTGGCACTCCCAAGCTGCTCGGCACCCCGCAGAAGTTTGCCCAGCACGGCAAGAGCGGGGCCTGGGTGTCCGAGGCGCTGCCCAAGCTCAGCGAAGTCACCGACGAGCTGTGCTTCATCAAGTCGATGTTCTCCGACCAGTTCAACCATGCACCCGCCGAACTCTTGCTCTACACTGGGTCGCCCAACTTCGGCCGCCCGTCGATGGGTTCGTGGGTGACGTATGGCCTCGGCTCCGTCAGCCAGAACCTGCCCGGCTTTATCGTGCTGGTCTCCAGCGGCACCAACCCGAGCGCGGGCAACGCCAACTGGAATAGCGGCTTTCTGCCGTCGGTCTACCAGGGCGTGCAGTGCCGGACCGATGGCGAACCCGTGCTCTACGTCACGAATCCCAAGGGCATGGACAGCGACCTGCGCCGGCTGAGCCTGGATGCCTTGAAAGACCTCAACGAGCAGCAGGCCGCCGACCTGGGCAGCCCGGAGACGCGCACCCGCATCGCCCAGTACGAGCTGGCCTTCCGCATGCAGACGGCGGTGCCGGAGGTCATGGACATCGGCAAGGAGCCGAAGGAGATGCTCGACCTGTACGGCGCGAAGCCCGGCGGTTCGAGTTTCAACAACAACGTCTTGCTGGCGCGCCGGCTGATCGAAAAGGGCGTGCGCTTCGTGCAACTGCACGACTGGGGCTGGGACTTCCACGGCACCGGCGCGGGCGAGGATATTCGCGACGGTCTCAAGAACAAGTGCCGGGGCATGGACCAGGCCGTCGCAGCGCTTATCAAGGACTTGAAGCAGCGCGGCCTGCTCGATTCTACGCTGGTCGTCTGGGGCGGCGAGTTTGGCCGCACCCCGTTCCGCGAAGGCAGGACCGCAGGCAGCGCCAACCTGGGCCGCGACCATCACCCGCATTCGTTCACGCTCTTCCTGGCGGGCGGCGGCATCAAGCCGGGCATCACCTACGGCGCTTCCGACGAACTGGGCTTCGAGGTCGCCGAGAAGAAGGTCCACGTCCACGACTTGCAGGCCACCCTCCTGCACCTGCTCGGCATGGACCACCTGAAGCTGACCTATCGCTATTCCGGCCGCGACTTTCGCCTGACGGATGTGCATGGCGAACTGGTCCGGGACATCCTGGCTTAGGTATTTGTTCGTAGTTCCGCCTTCAGGCGGCGAGTCGCTCCACCGCCTGAAGGCGGAACTACGAACTAGAGAGAACTGCTTGCAGGTCATACCACCACCGAGGCCCGGTCGATGGCCGAAAATCCGGAAAGGGACGCCGCGCCCGAGCCGGTGCCCGGCACCGAGCCGCCAACCGTGGCCATTCCGCCGGGCGGCACGACGCATGAAGACTTCGGGCTGCAAGGCGTGCCCGAGGCTTTGCCTTTCGAGGACGGCGGCGACGAAGCGGTTCCCTTCGGGGACTACGAACTACTGGGCGAACTGGGCCGAGGCGGCATGGGCGTGGTCTATCGCGCCCGCGAACGGCATTCCGGCCGCATCGTCGCGCTCAAGATGATGCTGAGCGAAGCAGGGCCGAAACCGCACGAACTACGGCGCTTCCGCCTGGAGGCCCGCGCCGCCGGCCAGCTGAGCCATCCCGGCATCGTCAGCGTGCATTCCTGGGGCGAGCACGACAAGGCACTGTTCTACACGATGGACTACGTGCCCGGCGTGCCGCTCGTCCGGCTCATGGTCAAGGGTCGGCTGCCGGCCGACCGCGCCGTGCGCTACCTGGTGGGCATCGCGCGGGCGGTGGCCACCGCCCATGCCCAGGGCATCGTTCATCGCGATCTAAAGCCGGGCAACGTCATCATCGATCCGCACGACCAGCCGCGCGTGCTCGACTTCGGCCTGGCCAAGCGGCAACTGGCCGTGACGGGTGAAGCTTCGGGAATCGAGAGCATCGTCGATGTACTGCCTGCCGACACGCAGACCGTCAACCGATCCGTGCCGGACACCGATTCGCGCTTTCAGCGGGTGACGCGCGAAGGCACCATCGTCGGCACCCCAACCTACATGGCGCCCGAGCAAGCCAGCGGCGTTCACGACGAGATTTGCCCGGCGACCGATGTACATGCTCTAGGCGCAATCCTCTACGAGATGCTGATGGGTCGTCCGCCCTACCAGGGCGGCAGCGTGATGGAGACCTTGCTCCAGGTCCGCCAGCGTGAGCCCGATGCCATGTGGGTCGAAGGCCAGCGAGTACCCAAAGTCCTCGAAGAAGTCTGCCTGCGCTGCTTGCAGAAGAAGCCGCGCGACCGCTATCCCGACGCCGGCGCGCTGGCCGATGACCTCGAAACACGCTGGGAACGCGCCGCGCAAGCCCGACGATTCGCCCGGCTGTC
>JAEUIF010001138.1 GCA_016795185.1 Planctomycetia bacterium
CGGCCCGGAAACCTCGCAGGTTTCCGGGCCGACGCCCCAGTGGCAACTTTCGTAGGTCAGGCTTTCAGCCTGACATCGCCGGCGCTGCCGTCAGGCTGGAAAGCCTGACCTACGGTTCAGCGCCCCTGCTGAAGCAGTTCCTTGACGAGCTTTTCCACGTCCTCGTGCGTGTACACAATCCGCGGGTCGTTGCCGTCGAACTTGCGGGCGCGGCGGTTGTCGCGATTGAAGACAAAGATGGCGGGCGGGCCATTGATGTCAAACTTTTCTTGCCAGAGGCTGACTTCCTCGTCGAGCAGGAAATTCGGGAACAGCGCGTTCTGCTTCTGGAGAAACGCCAGCGGCTTCTGCTTGTCCTTGGCTTCATCCAGGCTGATCGACATGCACACCAGGCCGTCCTTGGCGTAGCGCTTGTGCAACTCGACCAGATGCGGGAAGGCCATCTTGCAGGGGATGCACCAGTCGGCCCAGAGGTCGACGACCACCACCTTGCCCTTCTGGGCGCGCACCGCCTTGCACAGTTCGCCGTACTTAACGACCTGCAACTCGACCGGCGCGGCGGCCGGTTGCTGGCCGCTGCCGCTTCCCGTCAGGGCCACCAGGAGCAGCGCCCCGGCGGCGATCAAGCGCATCGACAACGCTCTTCGGGTCAGCATGGCAGGTCTCCTTGGGCCGTTGGTACTCGATCCAGACGGTGGTTACCTGAAGTACGTCGGGCTTTCCAGCCCGACATCTCGCGCCGGAAACGTACCGCGCCCGCTCCACCGCACCGTCCGGCACCGACGCTGCGAGTCGGGCTGGAAAGCCCGACGTACTTCCATCGGTCAAGCAACCCCGCACCAGCGGCTTCGCAAAAACCTCGACGGCCGCCCGCCGATTTCGGTCAAAAAAGGGAGCCCCCGTGGGCTGCGAGGACTCCCCGCACTTCGCGGTCACGTGCAATTCACGACTGGTTTACTTGTCGTACTTGACGCCGCAGCCGAAGGGCTTGGTCTCGGCCTTGGTCGGGGCCGAACCCTTGAGGGCGGCTTCCACGGCCGGTTCCAGGAAGTTTTCGGTCGCGCCGTTCTGCTTGTTGTCGAAGGCGCCCATGTAGACGATCTTGCGTTCCTTGTTCAGCACGAAGAACTCGGGGGTCACGGTCGCGCCGTATTCCTTGCCGATCTTCTGGCTTTCGTCGTACAGGTAGGGGAAGTTAAAACCCTTGTCCTTGGCGCGGACCTTCATCGCCGGCAGCTTGTCCGCTTCCAGGTTGTTGACGTTGATGGCGATGAAATCGACCTTGTCGGCGTACTTCTTGGCGAAGGCGATCATGCGGTCTTCGTAGGCCACCGCCACCGGGCAGTGGTTGCAGGTGACCGCGATGACGACCACGTCCTTCTTGTAATCGCCCAGGCTGTGGTTCTTGTCGTCCACGCCCGGCAGACCGCTGAACGCCGGAGCGGCGTCGCCGATCTTGACGACCTTGTTGAACTCACCAGCCGAACCCACGACGGCCACGACGCCGGCGACCAGCACGGCGGACAGACAACGGAACATGATGCTTCTCCTTGTGAGAGACGGCGAAAAACGGAGGCACGCGCCTCCGGAGGAACGCAGGGCAGGTGGGGCAAGCGCGGCGATCCTGGCTGTCAACGACAGCCACGGGCCGGCGCGGTCGTGTATCAAGGTTGCAGAGGAATCGTCGGTTCGGTCACGCCGTTTCGAGCGCGGCCGTTCAGGTGAACCCGGACGGACGCACGGCGACCGGCAGGGCCTGGAAAGCCCGGTCGGACCAGCGGCAGAGAGTGGCAGATCGCTTTTCGTTCATGCGGCAGGTTTTCCAGCGGACGTGACCATCCTATGTGGCCGTCAGGCGGTTTGTCAAGCAGAAAGGCGGGGAAGTGGACCATCAGGCGCGCGGCGCGGCGACGCGCTCCTTGAGCTGGACGTGCAAGAGGGCGTCCGCCAGGCGATGGCATTGCTCCAGATAATGATTGCCGACTTTACGGACGATGGCGAACCCCAGGCTGGCGGCCACGAGCGTGCCCACGAACGGCACGAACTTGGAAACCTGCTCGGCGACCACCATGCCGCCGCATTCCTTGAGCAGCAGCAGCACGCCTTCGGTGCTGGCGTACTTGACGACGCTGTTCACCAGCGGGGCCAGGGCCGGCACCGCGAATTCCTGCGTGGACAGCGCCTTGTCCGTCAGACCATACGTCTCGCGGATGAACTTGAGCAGCAGGACCAGGACCGGCACGTCGATGGCGAAGTTAGCCCCCGGGATCGGGACGGTGCCGCTCGCCGCCGCCACCACCGCGCTCCAGTTCACCCGCTGTTCGCAGAGCGTTTTTTTTTCCAGCAGGAACTCCTGGGTGTACGCCTTCGCGGCTCGCACCCAGCGCTCCTGCTTGGCCGGGGCGAGCTGGTCCTTGATGGCTTGCTCCAGCGCGCCCAGCCCGGTGTTCAACCGGCAGCTGGTGAAGTAGACTGGCTGCCGCGCCCCAACCTGCTCGGCCACGTTGTCGGCGATCTCCCGTTCCAGGTCGGCCAACTCCTTGCCGTCTTGCCATAACGTGTCGTGCTTGTTGCGCACGAACAGGCAGGTCTTGCCGCGCTGGGCGACTTCGTGAAACAGCTCGGTGTCCGCCTGATGGAACTTGCCGTCGAAGACGCAGAGGAGCAGGTCGAAATCCAGCACCCGGAAGCGGTCCAGGTAGGCGTCGGCGGGGAAGCGGGACGTATCATAGCCGGGCAAGTCAACCAGGGTCAGTCCGTTCCACTCGAACTCCTGCCGTTCCGTCGTGACGTCGTTGCGCACGCCCTCCAGGGCGAGCTTCTGGCCAGTCAGGCGGTTGATGAGCGATGACTTGCCGCAGCCGGGTTGCCCGAACAGCGCGATCGAGACGCGCACGGCGTCGTCCGACTTCATCCGCTCGCGAATGCGCTCGGCGGCCTCGGACATGGACATGACACGCCTCCCGAGGAATGACCAGTGGAGTGCGGCCCGCGCCCGCGAAGCCACGTTTCCGATTATCGAGTCGGGCGCGGCGCGCCGCAAATGAATCCCGCGTGATTCGGCGGTGTCGGCCCGGCCGGCGATTCTTGCTGTTTCGGCGGCGGCGCGGTTTAGAATGGAACGCACCCCAGCCCCGGTTCTCGCCGGGGCTGGGTGGCTGCGTCAGCGCTCCTCCGTATCGCGGTCGCCCGCCAACCTCGCGAGGGCCACTCTCATGCTCACCCGGTTTCGTCTGTCGCCGCTGCTGTTTTGCATCATCGCGGCCGGCATCGGCTGGGGCGTCTTCCTCTGGACCTACGCCCGTGTCGAAGTGGAGCCGGACGCCTTCCTGGTCGTCACCCACCGCTGGGGCCGGACGCTGCCCGAGGGCGAACTGGTCGCCCCGGACGAGTCCTATCAGGGCATCCAGCGGCGCGTGCTGCCGGAGGGCCGGCACTTCCTCAACCCGGTCTTTTACACCTGGGAACGGCACCCGGTCATCAAGGTGCCGGAGAAGTTCTGCGCGGTGCTGATCCGCAAATCCGGCACCGAGATCGGTGCCGAGCGGAAAGCCCTGAACGAGTTCCTCGCCCGCGGCGCGCTCGACCTGGAGGCCGCCGAAAAGCCGGGCGAGCGCGGCATCGTCGAACAGGTGCTCGGTCCCGGCAAGTATCGGCTCAATCCCTATGTGTACGACGTGGAAACCATCCCGGCGGTGGAGATCGAATCGCAACAGGTCGGCGTCAAGATCCTCCTGTGGGGCCGGGAGCCGCCCAAGGACCGGGCTAGCTCCTACTTCGTGGCCGACGGCGAACGCGGCGTGCAGCGGTCGTTCGTTCCCAGCGGCACGCATTACATCAATCCCTATGTGACGAAGATCGTCCCGGTCGACGTCCGGGCGCACACCGTCGTTTTCGAGGACATCGCGTTTCCCTCGAAGGACGGTTTCACCATCGAGCCCCGGGTCCAGGTGCGCTACAAGGTCGTCCCGGAGAAAGCGCCCGAATTGTTCGTCATGCTCTGCGAGGACGGCACGCTCTACCAGAAGGACGACACCTACGAGGACCAGCTGAAGAACCCCATCCTGCAAAAGCTCATCCTGCCCTTGATCCGGGGCTACGTCCGCATCGAGGGCAGCAAGCACGACGCCCGCGAGTACATCAGCAACCCGAAGGACGCCCCGGCGGCCGTGGGGAAGCCCGTGAACCCCCGCGAGCGCCTGCAAGAAGAATTGATGGTCAAGGTGAAGCCCGAGTGCGAGAAACTCGGCATCGTCATCGACTACATCGCGGTCGGCCAGCCCCGGATGAATCCGACGCTGGAAGAATTGGCCAACCAGATCCGCGAGCGCGAGCAGGCCCGGATCACCCGCAGCACCAACCAGCAGAAGGTGGCCCAGTTCGAGCGCGAGCAGACCCTGAAATCCACCGAGGCGCTGGCGCAGCAACGGAAGCTGGTGATCGACGCGAACACCCGCCTGGAAAGAGCCAAGATCGATGCCCGGCGGCGGCTCCAGAACGAGGACGCGGAGCAGAAAGCCAAGTTGGATTCGGCACGCGCCCGGCTGGAGGGAGCGCGGCAGCGCGCCGAGGCCATTTTGATCAGCGGAAAGGCCGAGGCCGCCGTGCTGATTGCCGAGAACGAGGCCGCCGTTGCGGGGCTGCGGACGGCCATCGCGGGCTTCGGCTCCTCGGACGCCTTCGCCCAATATCACATCCTCCTCCGATTGTCGCCCGTGCTCTCCGAGATCTTCGCCTCCGACACCAGCGAGTTCGCCAAGCTGTTTTCGGGCTATCTCCAAACGCGGCCGGCAGCCCTGCCGCGCGACAAGGCCGAAGTCGCACCGCGCGACAAGGCCGAAGTCGCACCGAACGCCGTGCCGCAGTGATTCCTCGGCCATGTCTTGACTATTCTCATCGGAGGCACCTCTCATGACCG
>JAEUIF010001340.1 GCA_016795185.1 Planctomycetia bacterium
CGAGAAAAGCGAAACACCCCGACACCAGCATTGCTGGCGTCGGGGTGTTGTTGTTTTGTCAAGGCATCGGTAGTTAGTAGCGCGGACCGCCGCGACCACCACCACCGCCACCGTAGCCGCCGCGACCACCGCCGCCGCCACCGCCACCGTAGCCGCCGCGACCACCGCCGCCGCCACCGCCACCGTAGCCGCCGCGACCACCGCCGCCGCCGCCACCCCGGTCTTCGCGCGGCCGGGCTTCATTGACCGTCAGAGCACGGCCGTTGAAGTCCTGCCCATTCATGGCCTGGATGGCCGCCTGGGCTTCCTGGTCGGTGCCCATCTCGACGAAACCAAATCCCTTCGACCGGCCAGTGTCCCGGTCGGTGATGACCTGGGCCGATTCGACCCGGCCGTGTGCTTCAAACGCTTTTTGCAGGTCACTGTCGGAAATGCCATAGGGCAGATTGCCGACGTACAACTTCTTACCCACGTTGGGCCTCCTGGAGACACGCAGCGGCCGGGTTGACTTCCGACGCGGTTGAAACCCGCCGCACGAATAGAGCCTGACCTTACGGGTGATATTGGGACGAGAGAAACGGAAATGGAGGGATGGCAACCAAGGACATCACGACCATCAGCATTCTGCAAGGCCCAAAGAACAATGCGCGTGATGGTAAAGCAATTGTTCAGCGCAAGCAACCCTTTTCCGGCAAGAAATTATCGGACGCAGCGCAGAAACAGGGCCGCGCGGGGTTCGGTCCGCACCGCAGCCCCTGCACCCTAGTGCATTGTCCAGAGAGTGGCTGCCGGAAGTACGTCGGGCTTTCCAGCCCGACACGTCGCGCCAGTGGCTGGCTGCGCCCACTCGCCGACACCGCAGATTACCGGCGCTGCCTGTCGGGCTGGAAAGCCCGACGTACTGTGGGCGGTCAGGCAATCACTCCCTGGACAAGGCACCAGGGCAAAATCAAGCGACTGGTTGCGAGCAACACTAACCGCGCTGTTCACAGCACCCAGATCGACGCGATGCTGAAGTAGATGACAATGCCCGTCACGTCCACGAACATGGCGACGAAAGGACTCGACGCGAAGGCGGGATCGAAGCCCAGAGCGCGGAAGATTAACGGCAGCATTGAGCCGACCACCGTACCCCACAGGCAGATGGCCATGACCGCCTGCGAGACGACCAGGCCCAGATGCACCCAGTGGACGCGGTCGCCGAGCACCGACGCCGGCAGCAAGTAACAAATCAGGAAGCCGATGACCCCGAGGCTCAGGCCGAGGGCCAGGCCCATCAGCAGTTCGTGGCGCAGGACCCGTGCCCAGTCCTTCACGGTCAGTTCGTCCAGCGCCAGCGCACGAGTAATCAGCGTCGCGGCCTGCGAGCCGGAGTTGCCGCCCGTGCCGATGCACAGCGGAATGAACAGCGACAGCACAATCACGTCTTGCAGCGAATGCTGAAAGCCCGCCAGGACGAAGATGGTGCCGAGGGCGGTTACGAACAGCAGCGACAGCCAGCCCGCTCGCTTCCACCAGACCGTGAAGAAGCTCGTTTCCAGGTAGCCCTGGGCCAGCGGCGTGACGCCGCCCAGCCGATGCACATCCTCGGTCGCCTCGGTGACGACCACGTCCATCACGTCGTCGTGGGTGACGATACCGACCAGTCGGCGCTGATCGTCCAGCACCGGGATGGCCAGCAAGTCGTAGTGTGCGATCTCCCGCGCCAGCTTCTCGCGGTCGTCGGTGACGCGCACCGCCACCACATCCTCCTCCATCAGGTCGCGGATCAGCGTGTGCCGGGGGGCCAGGATCAGGTCGCGCAGCGAGACGACGCCCTTCAGCCGCCGGTCGTCGTCCAGGATGAAGATGTAGTAGATGGTCTCTCGATCGGGCGCTTGCAGGCGGAGGCGTTCGAGGGCATCGCCGGCCGAGATGTTGTCGGGCAGCCAGGCGTAATCGGTGGTCATCAGCGCGCCGGCGGTGTTCTCCTGATAGTTGACCAGCTGGGCGATGTCCCGCCGGTTGGCTTCATCCACCAGGCGCAGCAACCCTTCCTGCACGCGTGGCATCAGCCGCCGCATCAGGTCGGCACGGTCGTCGTGCGACATCTGTTCGATCAGCTTGGCCATGGCCTGCCGGCCGGTGCCTTCCACCATCTTGACCTGCCAGTCGATGGGGAAGTACTCGAAGATCACCGCCTGGTTCTTGATGTTCGTGTGTTGCAGGAAGCGCCACACCTCCTC
>JAEUIF010001244.1 GCA_016795185.1 Planctomycetia bacterium
CCCGGCTGGCGCGCTTGCTGCTGCGGCCGGGCTTCCTCGACGACTTGCGCGCCGCCGAAACTCCTGCCGATACCTGGCAAATCATCGACGCCGCCGAACGCGATTTGAGCTAGCGATGGCCCCCGCCGTTCGCTCGCTGATTGAGGCCCTGCATCGCGGCCAGGTCAAATACGTCCTGGCGCTGACGGGCGGCGGTGCCTCCGCGGCCGCGCACTTGCTGACGGTGCCCGGCGGTTCGCGCACCATCCTCGAAGTCGTGGTGCCCTATCACGAACAGGCGCTGAACGATTTTCTGGGGCGTCCGCCCGAACAGTATTGCAGCGTCGAATGTGGCCGTGCGCTGGCCCGCCGGGCCTACGAGCGCGCCGGCTGGCTGACGCCGCGCGAAGCCGTCGCCGGCCTGGGCTGCACCGCCACCCTGGCCACCGACCGGCCCAAGAAGGGCGATCATCGCTTCCACCTGTCGTATCGCACCAGTCAGCGCCTCGTCAGCCATACGCTGACGTTCGAGAAAGGCGCGCGCGACCGGGCCGGGGAAGAAGCTGTCGTCGCGGCGGTGCTGCTCAATGCCCTGGCCGACGTGCAAGGCATCCCCGAGCGGCTCGACCTGCACCTGCGGCCTGGCGAAGCGTTGCAAACCGAGGCCACACCGTCCGCCGAGGTGTTGAACGCCTTCCTGCAAGGCGAACGGAAAGCCCTGTGCGTGGAGGTTGGCGGCCGGCTCTGCCCGGAAGCACCCGAGCCTGCCGCCTTGCTGCCCGGTTCGTTCAACCCGCTTCACGAAGGACACTGGGAACTGGCTGCCGTCGCGGCGAAACGCACGGGCTTGCCGGTGGCTTTTGAACTGAGCGCGGCCAACGTCGATAAAGCCACGTTGTCGGTGGATGAAATCGTCCATCGCCTGCGCCCGCTCTGCTGGCGCGCGCCGGTCTGGTTGACGCGCGCCCCGACTTTTGCCGAAAAGGCCGACCTATTTCCCGGAGCGGTTTTCATTGTCGGCGCGGACACCGCGCTGCGGATCATCGCCCCGCAATACTACCAGGACAGCGAAGTACAGATGCTCGCGGCCCTGGAGCGCATTCGCGCGCAGGGCTGCCGCTTTATCGTGGCGGGCCGGTTGCACCACAACGGCCAGTTCCTGCGCGTCGAGGATTTGCCGTTGCCGGAGTCATGCCGTGCACTGTTCCAGGGCATTCCAGAAAGCGAGTATCGTTTTGATGTGTCGTCCACGGTGTTGCGAGACCAATCTTGAGAGTTGGTTCGGCCAGCGCGAAACCGCCAGCGGGAGAGCCACCGCTTGCGGCTTCGCACAGTTTCCACGCCGATTCTACAAATCCGGAACCAACAACCGAGTCGGCTGGCCGGCGCGTTGCAACAGCCCTTCCGCCGCCAACCAGCCGCTGCGCACCGCCCCTTCCATCGTCGCGGGCCAGCCGGTGGCGGTCCAGTCGCCCGCCAGGAACAGGTTCGGCAGCGGCGCCGCCTGCACCGGCCGCCAGCGATCCACGCCCGGCACGGCGCTGAACGTGGCCTGCTGCTCCGTGACCACGCGGACACGCTTCAGCATCGCACTGCGGGCGGCCGGAAACAGGCGTGCCAGTTCGGCGACGATGCGCTGCTGGACCTCTTCGCGACCCAGACCGCGCAGTGGCCGGGCCGCGCTG
>JAEUIF010001285.1 GCA_016795185.1 Planctomycetia bacterium
GGCCCGTAGGGTGCTTCGCACAACGAGTCCCGTCCCCGTTTCGCACCGGCTCTGAAGGTTGCGCTCCATCGACCCTACGGCCGATCTTACTCCACATCGTTCTCGCTTGTCAGCATCGGGGGAGCAGTTTCGCGAGCCGGGTTGAGCCAGCCCGCAGCGTTCAGGGTTAGCAGGTTTTCCTCGTTGGAGTGCATGGTGTCAAGCACTCCTTTGGCGCGAGCGACCATCGGCACTCCCGCCGACACAGCCATTGCCGGCAGGCTTGCATCGGATCCGTGTGCCTGATGCAGGCGGGCGGCGAGGCGGCCCAGCAGTGACTCGCTCGCGGCTACGTTGGCAGCGGCAGCGGCAGGGCGGCCGTGTAGACGGGAAACCTCTGCACTTCGCGGGCAGTGTCCATGAAGTAGGTCACGCCGACGGCGAGCTGCCAACAGGAACCATATTCCGCGCCGTTGTCCTTGAGGTCGCGGCCAATCCCGTCGAGCGCCTCCAGCACCGCCGTCGACGCCAGTGCGGTGAGGTGGCGGAGGTCATCGCCGCGCAGCCGCGGTCGGCGCCGACCGTCGAGCGGCGGACCGCGGGCCATCGCGAGGCCATGTGGCAGGCCGGACAGCTTGTCGATCCTTCCTGGGTCCGCTACGGCGACCCGCAGAATCTCGACTTCGTGCTGCGGCACACATCTGCCACGCTGCTATTCTGCAAGGACGTTTCGGTGATGGCGGTCAGCAAGCGGCTAGGTCACGAGAAGGTTCACACCACGCTTGAGCATTACGGTCACGTTTTGCCCAGCATGCAGGAGCGGGCGGTTGAAGTAATGGAAGACGCGGTAGCTGGTTACCGCCCTGCGGACGTACCGGGAGCAGCGCGTCTGAAGGCCGGCGCTGTTAGAGGCCGACCGGGCTGGGGAGTGGACCCGGCGGTAGCGCGGTCGCTTGGCCCCAGCGCAGCCAGCCCACGGCCGGGGCCAGGCTGGCACCTCGGGCTCACACCCCGCATCCGAGCCTCCCTGCAATCAAGGGACGGCTTGGCTGCAACTTTCGTTACTTCTTCTTCTCTTGCAGCTTGACCTCGAAGGTCGTGAGCTTGTCCTTGTCGAACCGGGCCACCATCACCTCTTGCTGGTTGTTGCCCAGCAGCACGGCCAGCTTGAGTTTGGGGTCGTAATGCAGGGTGAGGGAGATGGAAGAATAAGGCTTGTCGTTCAGGCGGGGCTTGCCGTCGCTGCATGGCATCTGAATGCCGACCCACTTTTGCTTGGCGATATCGTAGGCCAGGTTGCCGACCTGGCCGTCCGGTCCGGTGGCGCGGCCGGCGCTCAGGACCATGTCCAGTTCCGGAATGTACGCGGTTTCACGCATGACGATGAACTCGGGCCGCTGTACCGGCAACGTGGTCACGGTCCCTTTGGCCAGGTCGTAGTGGTGCATCGGCCCGCCGTCGTGAGCGAGCCACAAGCAGTCGCGGCGCGAGTCGTGGCAGATGCCGGTGTTGTCGCCGTACGCAGCGCCGATGTTCCCACCCGTCAGCGGCAGCGGATTCCAGACGCGGGCCTTGGCGTCGAACAGCCGCAATTGGCCCTTGTTGTCCCAGTGGACGACGCCGCGCGGCGTGCCCTTCATCGAGACGTCGAGCATGCCGACGATGCGCGGCTCGCCGGGGTAGTCCCAGGCGCGCGTGGCGGGGTCGTAGGTCCAGGTGCCGCCGCGCACGCAGAGGACCAACTTGTCGGACACCGGATCGTAAGCCGCCGCGTCCCAGACGTGCGTCGGCACGGTGGGGCGATTGTTGAATGTCTGGTTGAACATGCTCTTGAAACTGGCCGCCGCGAACGGGAACTCATCGGCGTAGCCCGTGCTCCAGCAACCAGCGCGCAAGCTGTAGTGAGCCACGTCGGTGTAGTGCCAGGCGCTGTGCCCGCCGCCCCAGGCGAGGAGTTGATGCCGTTTGGTGTCGTAGGGCGTCGTGCCCCAGGGGTGCGCGTTGCTGTGCTTGGGAGACGCCGGCAGCACCGTCCATTCGTTGGCCGGCGCAGAACCCAGTGTCTTCGCGACGAGTTCGCGCGAGGACTTTTCCGCTGCCTGGTCGAAGTCGGTCGGCTGGTTGAAGCAGCGGACAATGCTGCGCGGCGCAACACCGGCCTTCGCGCTTCCAGCATCGGCGACATTCGGATCGAGCTTCATGGCCCAGGTGACGCGCCGCGCCCGATTCCTCGGATCGCGGCTGACGACGACCAGCGTTTCATCCTCCGTCACCGCGCCGGGGCCATCGGGCGGACCGTCGGTCGGTTGGGCCAGCAACTTCCATTCGTTGGCGGCGATGTCGTAGGTCCAGAGGTCGCGCGGCGTGCGGGGATTGCCGTGCGGCACGTTGTACGGGCAGGTGAAAATCGCGCTGCCGCTCAACACGATCTTGCCGCTCGTGGGCAGCCAGGCGAGCGTGTGCCCACAGCGCGGCGATGGGCTGACTTTGGGAAACCGCTGCTCCCAGACGCGCGTCCGGCAATCGTAGACCCAGGTATCGGCCAGATAGCTGTCGAGCCGACAGCCGCCGAACAGCACGATCTTGCCGTTTTTCAGGTCGGTGGCCATTTGCGAGACACCCCGGCCGCACGGCTCGGCGTCCAAAGCGTGTTCGGCCTGCACCGCCAGATCGACCAGGCTCGCCGCCTGTCCGAGCAGCGCTGCGGAGATCGGCTCGCGCAGCTTCCCTGCCAGGCCGCGCCAGCCCTCGGCGACCTCGCGCGCTGGCATTGCTGCCTGTACCGGGGCATGCTGCTCCGCGCCGGTCAATCGCGCGGCCTTCAGCTTCTCGGACAGGCGGTCAGCGCTGACGGCGAGTTCCGTCGCGGCTGCCGACAGGTCGCGCTTGGCTTCGTCTTCGCTTTCGGTGAGATGAAAGCGATTGCGTGCCGCGTTCGTCAGCGCTGCCGAGCGACGGTGCAAGGTCCGCGCTTCCTGACTCAGTTCCTTCAGCGCCGCCGAACCCGCCGGCACCTTCTTCCAGGCGCCGTCGGCTGGGCGCAAGGCCCAGGTGCCGGGCGAACCGCCGTCCTCGTCGCTGGTGCCGCCCACGGAAATGATCTCGCGGTTCACCGGATCGTAGGCCAGCGAGCCGTAGACCAGCGTGAAGTCGGGGGACTTGCTGAAACGCTCGACCTTGAGGTTCGTCCAGCGGCGCAGCTTCGGATCGAAGGCGAGCGTGGCATCCTGATAGTAGGCGTAGAGTTTGCCGTCGCCACGATGCAGCACCGACTGGAAGTAGGTGCCCGGTTCCTTGCCGTAGGGATTCAGGCTGCGATGCAAGCGCGTCACCCCGTTGGCATCGTCCTTGAGCACGAAGGTATCGCGGAAGTCGACGCCCGGCGCGTCGGTCGCCCCGGCGTCGTTCTTGTAGGGCGCGCCTTCGGGGTAGGCGTTGCGCCACTTCGCCGTCGCCAGGTCGAAGACCTCGGTATCGAAATGCACCGGCCCTTCATGGCCGCCGCCGCTGAGGATGAACTGCCGGGAAGTCGGTTCGTAGTGGAACATCGGCCAGTCCCGACCGCCGCTGGTTTCCTCCGCCAGCTTGACCCAGGTATTGACCGCTGCATTCTTCAGCGCCGGT
>JAEUIF010001299.1 GCA_016795185.1 Planctomycetia bacterium
ACTCGACCGCCTGAAGGCGGAACTACGAACGACCGACACTGGCATTGAGCGGCCCGGAATGAGACAATACTCATTCCGGGCCGCCGCCGTTTTTGCAACGGACGACTGACAACGAACCACTGACCAATGCGATGAACCGCCGCCAGTTCTTCAATCCGCAGCAACTCGCCCAGGCCGTGGGCCAAGCTGCCGCTGCTCTGGACGATGCCGCCGAGACTGCGCCGGTCGATGACGTCGCCCTGCTGCGGTTCGGTCGGCGGGCGATGGCCACGCAGTTCGAGGTCATCCTGCCCTTCGGCATCCCCGATGCCCAGCAGCGGGCGGAGGCCGCCCTGAACGAGGTGCATCGGCTCGAAGATCAGCTGACGGTCTATCACGATCACAGCGAAATCAGCCGACTGAACCGCCGGGCGGCGTCCGGTGACGTGCGAGTCGAGGACCGACTGTTTCGTCTGCTCCAGCTGGCGGTTCGGCTCCATCAGGAAACCGCCGGAGCCTTCGACATTACCACCGGGGCGCTGACCAAGACCTGGGGTTTCTTCAAGAGGCAGGGGCGCGTGCCCGCCGCCGAGGAAATCCGCAGCGCCCTGGAACGGGTCGGCAGCCGGCACCTGGTGCTGGACGCCGAGCGCCAGTCGGTGCGTTTCCTGCGCTCGGGCCTGGAAATCAACCTGGGCAGCATCGGCAAGGGCTATGCCCTGGACCGCGTCGCGGACGTGCTGCGCCATGGCGGCGTGGAGGTCGGTCTGCTGCACGGCGGCCATAGCAGTGTGTGCGCCCTGGGGGTGATGCCCGGCAACGCACGCGGCTGGGCGGTCGGGGTCAAGCACCCCTGGCGCGATGAACGGCTGGCAGTGGTGCGCCTGCGCGGCCGGTCGCTGGGCACCTCGGCTGCCACTTTCCAGCACCTGGAATATAACGGGAAGAAGCTGGGGCATATCCTCGACCCGCGCACCGGCCTGCCGGCGACCGGCATCGCCAGCGCCACGGTCGTCGCTCCGACCGCTGCCGAAGCGGACGCCCTGGCTACTGCGTTTTTCATCCTCGGCGTCGAGGCCGCCCAGGCGTATTGCCAGGCCCACCCCGGCATCGGCGCGTTGCTTCTGTCCGATAGCGACGATGCCCGCCTCGTGGTCTGCGGGCTGGCCCCGCAGGATGTGGAATTGACCACCGCCGAATGAACCTCGAACCTCCTCTCCGCGTAAACATCATGAATCGGCTGACCTGCGTTTTCCTGATCCTGTTGCGGCTGGCGATCGGCTGGCATTTTCTCTTCGAGGGCCTGGAGAAAATCCACTCCGATAACTGGACGAGCGCCGGCTATCTGCGCGAAGCCAGCGGCCCGCTCGCCGAGCATTTTCGCGACCT
Source organism: Planctomycetia bacterium (assembly GCA_016795185.1). GTDB lineage: Bacteria > Planctomycetota > Planctomycetia > Gemmatales > Gemmataceae > JAGVLI01. Next base: position 1,369 of record JAEUIF010001299.1, read on the forward strand.
GGCCGGCGACCCGGTGCTGGACCGCATGACGCCGCTGCCCCTCGCGGCTGGCGAAGACCCCGCCCAGGTGCCGCCGCACCGTCGGATGCCCCGGCAGCTGCAACGTGAATGGCAGCAGTTCTACGAGCGGTTCGTCCAGTACTACCAGCTGAACGACGAGCAGCAGGAAGCGGCCCGCCGTACCTTTGAGCAACGGCAGGACCAGACAGCGCTCTGGCTGCTGCAAGGCAAGAAGCAAGTGAAGCGCTCCTCGGCCTGGGGGCCGACGGTGGACCGCGAGATGACCACGCCCGAACGGTTGCAAGAATACCGCGACAAGCTCCAGACGGCCCGCAAGGTCCAGGACGAGGAACTGAGCCGCTTCGGCGCGGATGTCAACGCCAAGCTGAAGACAGCCAAGACCGATGCCGCCCGCGTCCGCAGCGAGCTGAACGCGGACCTGAACGACCAGACGAATGAGATGGTCAAGGCCCTGCGCGCCGCGGCCAAGGTCGAGCAGGTCAAGGACAAGGAACCGCTGCCCTACGCAGTGGAGTCGTCGTGGCGCGACTGGGGCATGCTGCAATGGAGCGATGCCATCGTGAAGTACGGCCTGGTGGCGGTGGGCATCTGCCTGCTGATCGGCCTGCTGACGCGGAGTGCCTGCGTTGCGGGCGCATCGTTCCTGTTGCTCTTCTACCTGGCGATGCCGCCGCTGCTTGGCATGCCCGACAATCCGAAGGCGGAGGGGCATTACCTGTTCATCAACAAGAACATCATCGAGATGCTGGCCCTGCTGACGCTGGCGACGACGCGCAGCGGCCGGTGGGTCGGCCTCGACGGCCTGCTGCAATTCGCCCGCCCTAGCGTCTGGCGCACGGAGCCGGAACCCGAGTCGCGCCCGGTGCCCGTGGACCTCGGCGCAGCCACGCCCCGGCCTGACCTGGAGAAGCCCGAACCCTTGACCGCGGTCGCCGCCAGCGCCGATAATGGCGCCAGCGATGATCGGCCCCTGGAAGATCGCTCTTAGTTCCACCTGTTTCTTGGCGAGCGGCGGGCGTGAGCCCGCTGTTGGAAGCGCCCCTTGCGGGCAGTACGAACAGCGGGCTCACGCCCGCCGCTCGCCGTAACCGAACTCAACATCGAAACTCAACCGACAAAGGAATAACTCGATGGCGCTCGACCTTACCACGGAACAAAAAGACATCGGCAAGGCGAACTTCCAGCGAGTCGTCGGCCAGTACCTGGAGCCGAAGAGCGGGGTGAACAGGCGCGACTTCATGAAGGGCCTGTTCGCCGCCGGCTCGGTCGTGCCCATTTCCGCCGCTGCCTATTTCGGCTACCAGTCGCAGCATTTCGAGCGGCCGGTGAAGGCCGCCCTGATCGGCGCGGGCGATGAGGGTGGCGTGCTCATGGGCGAGCACAACCCGAAGTACCTCCAGATCGTCGCGGTCTGCGACATCCGCCCGTACAACCAGAAGCGCATCTTCACCGGCGAGCCGACCGGGCCGCGCAAGGGGCTGAACAAGGTCTACGGCAAGGAGGAAGCCAAGCAGATCAAGGTCTACGAAGACTACCGCAAGATGCTCGAGGAGAACAAAGAGATCGAAGCGGTCGTCATCGCCCTGCCGTTGCACTTGCATGCCCCCGTCGCCATCGAGTGCCTGAAGGCCGGCAAGCACGTCCTCTGCGAGAAGCTGATGGCCTGGAACGTCACGCAATGCAAGGACATGATCCGCGCCGCCGAGGAAAACGACCGTGTGCTGTCGATCGGCCATCAGCGGCACTACAGCATGCTCTACGCCCACGGTCTGGAGGTGGTGAACTCCGGCGTGCTGGGCGATGTGAAGCACATCCGGGCCCTCTGGCACCGCAACGGCACCTGGCCCCGCACCAACGAGAAGGGCGACGTGCTCAAGCAGCCCAATGGAGAGATCCAGCTGCGCGATAGCTGGTTTCCCGAAATCCGCCAGGAAGACCGCGCCGCCCTGGAAAAGGACATCAAGCAGCACGGCTACAAGAGCATGGAAGAACTGGTCCGCTGGCGGATCTTCAACCGCACCGGCGGCGGCCTGATGGCCGAGTTGGGCAGCCATCAGCTGGATGCGTGCAGCATCTTCCTCGGCAAGGTGCATCCGCTCGCGGTTTCCGGCGTCGGCACGCGTTCCTTCTACCGCAACCAGTACGAACGCGGCGAGCGCGAGGTCGAGGACCACGTCTTCGTCACCTTCGAGTTCCCCGGCAAGAACTACTACGCCGACGCCGAGCGCAAGGCGATCAAGGACAAGGACGACGTGGTCGTCGTCACCTACTCGTCGCTCAACACCAACGGCTTCGAGCCTTACGGCGAATGCCTGATGGGCAGCCGGGGCAGCCTGGTTGTGACCGAGGAGCGCGACATCATGCTCTACCCCGAGCGCGGCGGGGCCTCGCGCACGACGGCGGTGACCGTAAGCGCCGGGCCGGGCGGCGCGCCGGTGCTTGATACATCGGGTTCGACGGGTGGGCCGGCGACCGCAGCGGTTGCCACCGGGCAGGCTGCGATGGGCACGGGCATTCCCAGCCGCGGCTACCGCGAGGAAATGGAGCACTTCGCCTACTGCATCCGCATGTGGGAGCAAGGCATGTCGAAGCAGGACCGGCCGCTGCCGCGCTGTCACGGCCGCGTGGCGATGGCCGACGCCATCATCGCCCTGACCAGCAACCTGGCGATGGAACGCCGCCAGCGCATCGAGTTCAAGAAGGAGTGGTTCGAGGCCGAATCGAAGGAAGTGCCCGATCCGGAGAAGGTGCCCGAAAAAATTTGATATCGAACAGTCGTTGACCGTTTAGCCGCGAGCCAAAGGCGAGCGCTGTGTCCACAGCGCTCGCC
>JAEUIF010001311.1 GCA_016795185.1 Planctomycetia bacterium
CGGCGACGAGCTGGCCACTTTGTACAGTCCCGAGCTGCTCGTCATAGTCCAGAACGTCGTGGACTCGAAGCGGAGCGGCAACACCGACCTGATGCGTATCGCCCGCGGCCGGCTCCAGCTCCTCGGCATCAGCGACGATCAGATCGACGAGATCGTCAAGACCGGGAAAGCGAACACGCCCCTCAAGATTCGGTCGTCGATCGACGGCCATGTCATCAAGAAGTACGTCAAGGAGGGCCAGTACGTGGACGAAGGCATGCCGCTCTATGACGTGGCGGACCTCTCGACCGTCTGGATTCAGGCCCAGCTTTACGAGGATGACATCGCCTTCTTGCGGGACGAGCATTCCACTGCCAAAGCAGGCAAAAAAAAGGACGGCATGCCAATCAGGGCCACGACCCGCGCGTTCCCGGCGGAGTCTTTTGACAGCACGTTGGGCTTTGTTCACCCGCACGTGGACCCCGACACGCGGACCTTGACCGTCCGGTTTGAGCTGGACAACCCCGGCCACAAACTCCGTCCCGGCATGTCCGCGACGGTGAAGCTGAATGTGCCGCCCCGCCAGCTTGCCTTGTTCGCCAAGACGGCAGCCGAGGAATGGAGCATGGAAAACGCCGTGGAGATGCTCGCATTCACGCTGGGCGCGCCTGCCAGACCGGTCATGTTCACTGGGTTGCGCCCGCTGCTGACCGAAGCAGGGAAGCAAGCGTTGCTCCATCGCGGGCTTGTCCTTGCCGTGCCGGAAAGTGCCGTGATCGACACCGGCAGCCAGCAAATCGTTTACCGAGAGGAATCCCCCGGCACTTACGAAGGCGTCAAGGTCAAGCTGGGGCCGCGAATGTCCGGTCCGGAGGATGTTACCTACTATCCCGTGATTCGCGGCCTGGAGTCGGGCGACGTGGTCGTAACGGCAGGCTCGTTCCTGGTCGATGCCGAGACGCGGCTGAACCCAGCTGCTGGCTCAATCTACTTCGGCGGCACCGGCCTCAACAAGGACAGCCAGTCTTCGGCAACCGTGCGGCCTTCGACCCCCGACGATGAAGAGGTGAAGGTCAAGGCAGTGCTGGCCCGGATGAATGCCGCCGACCGCAGCATCATCGTGGCCCAGCGGTTCTGCCCGGTCAAGCAGGACACTCTGCTCGGCTCGATGGGGCCGCCAGTCAAGGTGATGCTCAAGGGCCAGCCGGTCTTCCTGTGCTGAAGGGGCTGTGAAAAGGATTCCCGTGAGGACTCCGCCAAGACGCTGGCCACCGTGGAAAAGCTAAAGAAGGCGAACGCCGAATCGCCCAAGAAGTAACCCGGAATCATTGATGGGGGCCGGCAGCATGGCCGGCGAGTGATCGGGTAGCGCTGATGCTTGGACGGCTCTTGCTGTCCGTGCCCCCACCTCAATCGAAGGATCGGGAGAGCACGTCATCACCGAGCTGAAGAATCGCGAAGGGTGAGCATGGCCATCCGGCCGATGCATTCCTGGGGGAGTCGCACATGATCGAGAAGATTATCGAATACTCCATCCGCAACCGCTTCATCGTCTTGATCGTGGCGGGGGTGCTGACCGTGTTCGGCATCTACGCCGTGCTCAACACGCCGGTGGACGCGATCCCCGACCTGAGCGAGAACCAAGTGATCGTGTTCACCGACTGGATGGGCCGCAGTCCCCGCGAGATCGAGGACCAGGTCACGTATCCTCTCTCACGCAAGCTGCAAGGGCTGGCCGGCATCAAGGCGGTCCGCTCCTCCTCAGAGTTCAACTTCTCGATGATCACGATCATTTTCGAGGAGGGCGTGGACTTCTATTTTGGCCGCCAACGCGTGACGGAAAAACTGAGCCAGGCCAACAGCTTCTTGCCGCCCGGCGTGGTGCCGTACCTGGCGCCGGACGCAACGGCCCTCGGCCAGATCTTCTGGTACACGGTGGAAGCCAGCCCGTCGAACCCGGTCGATCCGGCCCGTCTGTGGGCGCTCAACAAGTTCTACATTGTCCCACAGCTCACTGCCGCGCCGGGCGTGGCCGACGTCGCCACCGTCGGCGGCTCGCCCCTGGAATACCAGATTGACGTGCGGCCCGAGTCGCTGCGAGCTCACGGCATCACCCTGGGAGACATCTACGCGGCCGTGGCCAAGAGCAACATGCCGGCCGGCGGCGGGGTCATCCAGAAGAACAACGCCGAGTACATCGTCCGCGGCATCGGCTGGCTTAAAGGCACACGCGACATCGAAAACACGGTCGTCAAGGAAGTCAACGGCACGCCGATCTACGTCAGGAACGTGGCGACGGTGCAGCTGGGCACGCAGTTCCGCCGCAGTGTGTACGAGAAGGACGGCAACGAGGTGGTGGGCGGCGTGGTCCTGATGCGGCACCACGAGAATCCCCTGGCCGTGACGCAGCGGGTCAAGGAGAAAATCCAGGAGCTTCAGCCCGGTCTTCCCGAAGGTGTCCGCATCATCCCCGCCTACGATCGGACTCGACTCATTACCGGGGCTATCCACACGCTCACCGAGGTCATGTGGCACGAGATGCTCATTGCCACTATCGCCATCCTGCTGATCCTCACGCATTTCCGCAGCGTCTTCGTCATCTGCGTCACGCTGCCACTGTCGGTGCTCTTCTCGTTCCTCCTCATGGGGTTGCTGCGGAAATTAGGGATCATTGACATCCAGGCGAACATCATGTCGCTGGCGGGGATCACCATTTCCATCGGGATCCTGGTGGATCAGGCCATCGTGATGACGGAGAACGCCACGCACCAGCTCAAGGAGCACTTCGGCGACAAGAAGGTCACCGGCGACACCCGCGAGCTGGTCATCCCGGCGTGCCGGACGGTCGGCCGGCCGATCTTCTTCTCGGTCATGATCATGCTGATTTCCTTCATCCCCGTGTTCATGCTGAGCGGCCGGGAAGGGAAATACTTCCACCCGCTGGCCTTCACTAAGAGCTTTGCCATGGTCGGCGTGGCCCTGATCTCCATCACCGTGGTGCCGGCGTTGATCCCGACCTTCATCAAGGGCCGCATCCGGAGTGAGGAGGAGAACTGGATCGTCCGCAGCTTCATCAACATCTACAAGCCGCTTCTGACCTGGGCCTTGCCCCGCCGCAATCTTGTAATGTGGATGTTCGCCGCCTTGCTGATCCTGGCGGCCGGCATCTTTCCCGTGCAGGCCGTGATCGGACTGGGTGCGTCGGACGCCGCCTGGAAGACGACTTTCCTGGTCATTTTTGCGGTGGTCACCGGCGTCACGGTTCTTCTCACGCTGGGCTTCTACTGGCAAGTCGCCACGTTCTTCAGCCTGGCCTTGCTGGCCATGTGGACGTTCACGATCGACAAAAAGCATCGGATCGGCGTCGAGTTCATGCCGCCGCTGGACGAGGGGAGCGTCATGGACATGCCGATCTCGGTCCCTCGGGTCAGCGTGACCGAGGCGGCCGATGATCTCAAGCACCGGGACGCCCTGCTGCGCGGGTTCCCCGAGGTCGAGTCCGTGATTGGCAAGATTGGTCGGGCGGACACGCCGACCGACCCGGCGCCGCTCGACATGGTGGAGACGTTCATCAACTTTCACCCTCGGCGGATGTGGCCGAAGCGCGGGCTGCGCTATAGCGACGCCGAGCAACAATCGCGAGCCGTCTTGCTGGTACTGGAAGCGCGAGGCTTTCTCCTTCCAGCCTCCAACGCGGATGACCGGGCCGGTCTCATCAACGACGCAAGTCAAAAGGCCCTGGAGCGATTTGACGAGGTGATGCGCGAGCTGGGGTTGCGCCGGTACAAGCAATACGAGCGCGAGCTCAGTCCACTCCTGACACGCTTTCTTATCACGGAGACAGTTCGGCGATTTCGTCAGGCCGGCGACCTGCACTGGCCAGCCGGCGAGGACGAGCACCAGGAAATTGAAAACCTGGTCCAGACTACCATTCCCAACTACGGTCCCTGGCTGGCCAAGAACCCGGCCCTGGAGGATGTGAGCAGGCTGACCCGCGAAATCGCTAACCGCCTCCATGAAGTCGGCGCCGTGACGGACCCGGTGGATGTGCTGGCCCTGAAGAATCCCTTCCGTGCCCACGCGTCGATCTACCGCCTGATTGCCACGATCCTGGGCGTCTTGATCGTTGGCGCCATCGTCGTTTGCCGCTGGCGGATGACTGTGATTGCCAGCCTGGTTCTGGTCCTGCTCGCCCTGGCTGTCTTAGTTCTGTTTGGCTACGTCGGCACCGAGCACCGGGATTATGTGGCGGACCAGGTCGCGGAGTTTTTTGGGGCGAGGCCAAGGACGTTTGCTGCAGAAGTGCTTCAGGCAGTCGAGGCGCGGCGAGGAACTCTATGGGCAGGACAGGTGACAAATGTCATCAACTGGGAGTTGCACGACCGGGGGACCGAAGCCTACACGTGGTTTGCGCTGGAAGAACTGGTTCGGGCTGCCAGGGGACAGGGGCTGGTGAGCGGAGCGCCGCGCGGGGCCGAATCCGAGCGATTTGCCGCCGAAGCAGTCCGCGCCCAGCTAGGTAAAGACCAGGATCGACGGGCCTTCAAGCCGTTTTCATTGCTGCGCGAGGAATTGGAGAAGCCGTTCAAAGATAGCGTGTTTCTCGAAAAGCGGAAGGGCGGCAAGGAAGGCGACCTGGTAGCGGACGAAATGAACCGAGTCATGCAGGTGCCGGGCTGGAGCAACATCTTCACGATGCCGATCATCAACCGCATTGACATGCTCTCGACCGGCGTGCGGACGGACATCGGCATCAAGGTCTTTGGTTCCGACCTGGAGACAATCGACCGGGTTTGCAAGGACATCGAGGCGGCCGTCAAGCCGATCAACGGGGCCAGCGACACCATCGCTTCGCCGATCATGGGCAAGGGCTACCTGGAAATCGAGATCGACCGGGAGAAAGCGGCCCGCTACGGCATCACCGTCGAGGACATTCAAAACGAGATCGAGGTTGCCTTGGGCGGCCGGTTCATCACGTTCACGGTCGAGAAACGGGATCGCTTCCCGGTCCGCATTCGCTATGCCCGCGTCCATCGCGAGGACGAGGAATCGGTCCGACGGCTGCTAATCGGCGGCGGCATGAGCAATCCGGCACTGTCGGGCGCTTCGACTTCGATGTCCGCTCCGGCAATGGGAACCAGCATCTCGGCACCGGCTCCGAGCGGGGACAAACTCCATCAGGCCACGTCCGGCCATGCCGCCAAAGGCAAGCCGCTTGTCCCACTCAGTGCCGTGGCAGACGTGCGGATCGTCGAAGGCCCGGCGATGATCAAGAGCGAAAACGGTCGCCTGGTGAACACGGTCACGCTCAACGTCCGCGGCCGGGACATGCTCGGCTTCGTGGACGAAGCCCAGCGGGTCGTGGCCCAGAAGGTGCCGCTGCCCGAAGGCGTCAGCATCGCCTGGAGTGGCGAGTTCGAGCACCAGGTTCGTGCCG
>JAEUIF010001319.1 GCA_016795185.1 Planctomycetia bacterium
CCACCACCAGGCCGCCCGCGAGCCGGCTGGTCAACCGGGCCGGCAGCAGCACCAGGCGACGCGGGCCGATGGTGGCGGTCACCACCGTGGCCAGCCCGTGCGCCAGGCGTTCGTCCAGCAGCGCAATGAAGGTTTCCGCCGCCCGGATCGGCAGGTGCTGCAAATCCTCGACGATCAGCAGGTCGGCGTCGGAGTTCGCGAAACTGGGAGCGGTGTCGGGTTCCTTGAAGTCGCCGGCGCTCAGCAGGGCGACACTCAGGCCGGGGGTCTTGCGGCAGAGTTCGTCGGCCAGGGCCTGGACCAGATGGGTTTTACCGCTGCCCGGCGGCCCGTGCAGGACCAGCGGATTCGCGGCCGGAGCGGCCAGCGAACGGGCCAGGCGTTGAATGGCGGCGAGGGCGAAGCGATTCTCCGGCAACGGTACCAGATGAGCGAGCGTCCAGGATTCAGACCGCGCCCGGCTGGAGTGCATGGTGGTTCTCGAAACGAGGCTCCGAAACGACTCTTCATTTTAGCCGTCGAAGGGGGTTCCGTAAAGGGTATTAACCTGCATTTAAGTCATTATTGTTCAATAAGATACGATTGGAATAACGGTTGCGCCGCCGGGGGTGGGGGCAGGATGTCCGGGAGGCGCGGGAATGGTGCTTGTCGGAGGGTGGAATCCGGGCGAGGAGTGGTTTATTAACTGCTTGATTGGTAATAGGTTGTGCAGTGGAGACGGGTATGGGCCGGAGCAAGTACGTCGGGCTTTCCAGCCCGACAGGCAGCGCAGGGAGTTGTGCGGTTCGGCGGTAGCGGGCGTAGCCAGTAACTGGCGCGGTGTGTCGGGCTGGAAAGCCCGACGTACTGCCGCTGGCTCCGCCAAAATCCCCGCGTGGCAAAGTGGCGGAGTGGCGGACCCAGCGGGTCAACCGCAAAGCCGCAGGCGACGCACCACGGTGGCGATGCGCCGGGCGGCCTCTTCGATCTGAGCCTCGGTCAGCAAGTAGCTCAGGCTGAAGCGCATCGCCGAGCTGAACCGTTCCGGGGGCACGCCCATCGCCTGGAGGACCGGCGAGGGCAGCAGCGAACCGCTGGAGCAGGCCGAGCCGGTGGAACAGGCGATGCCGACCAGGTCGAGGTTCATCAGCAAGGCGTCGGCCCGACAGCCGGGGAACGACAGGTTCAGAGTGTGCGGCAGGCGGAAGCCCGGCTCCCCTTCGGCGGGGCCGTTCAGGACCACCGGCGCGGCCTGCTGCTCCAGCAGCGCCAGGAACCGATGACGCAGTTCGCGGACGCGCTCGCGTCGCGTGGTCAGTTCGCGGTGAGCCAGGTCGAGGGCCGCCGCCATGCCGACCGCGAGGGCGACAGGTTCGGTGCCGGGTCGGCGGCCCTGCTGCTGATGCCCGCCATAAAGGAGGGGCCGCACCTTCGTGCCCCGCCGCACAAGCAGCAGGCCGATGCCCTTCGGGCCGTGAAACTTGTGGGCGCTGCAACTGAGGGTCGTCACGCCGAGTTCGCGAAAGCGCACCGGCAGCTTGCCGACGGCCTGGGTGGCATCGGTATGAATGGCGAGCCGGTCTTCAAACTCCGGCCGCTGGCGTGCCTGGCCGATCAGGTCGGCCAGCGGTTGCACGATGCCGGTTTCGTGATTCGCCAGCTGGAGAACGAGCAGGCGAACGTCCGGCCGTAACCGCTCGCGCAGGTCGGCAGCGGCGAGCAGGCCCGTGGGGCCGACGGGCAGGTACTCGACCGCGCTACCCATTTCGGCCAGCCGGCGCAGCGGTTCCGCGACAGAGGGATGTTCGAGCGGGCTGGCCAGGATCGCGCCGGCTGGCTCGCCAGACAGGCCGAAGAGGGCCAGGTTGTTGCTCTCGGTCGCGCCGCTGGTGAAGAGGACTTCGTCGGGTCCAGCGTCGAGCAGGGCGGCCAGTTGTTCCCGGGCGTCTTCGAGAGCGCGCCGCGCCCGCCGGCCGGCGGCATGGGCGCTGGCGGGGTTGCCGAAAGCGTCGTCGCAGTACGGCAGCATGGCCGCCCGGACGGCCGGCAGCAGGGGCGTCGTGGCGTTGTGATCGAGGTAGATCGGTTCCATGAAAGTTCGCGACGGAGAGTCGGGGGGGGGGTTGGGGGGGGGGGGGGGGGGGGGGGGGCCCCCCCGGGGGGGGCAGCACAACGCGCCCCCCCCACCGACACCCAACCCACAGCAGCCGCCGC
>JAEUIF010001330.1 GCA_016795185.1 Planctomycetia bacterium
GGCGCGCAGCAGGGTTTCCTGCAACAAGTCCTCGGCACGGTGGGTGTCGCCGGTTTCGAGGTAGAGCCGGGCGAAGAGCAGTCCGGTCGTGCGCCGGACCAGTTCCTCGAAAGCAGCGCGACTACCCGCCTGCGCCTGTGCCACCAAGGTTGTTTCTGGGTCTGCCATAGTGCTCTCGCCAGTTGAAGACGACGGGCCGGGAAGCGGCGCGCGCGAATCGTCCGAATGATTCACCGGACGCGCGGATTATTTTGCCGGAAACCGGCGTGCCTCGCCGCCCCACTATAAGACTGTCGCGCCAGCCTCGCGGATGTTTCCGCCGATTATTTTCATCCGGCACATTTCAGGCTCGGTCTGAATGGCATCGTGGGTCAGGCTTTCCAGCCTGACAGCAGCGGCGGCGGTTCAACGGACCAGCGTTAACCACCAGCGAACACTATTCAGAACCCAGCGCTGTTGTTGAACCCAATTCGCCCACCGAGGCCGCTTTTCGTTTGGACCTGAAAGGAAGTCAAGCTACAATACCTCGCAGACAAGCTCGGAGCCCCTTTACCTGCCGGTGAACCTGCCACGAGGCGTCCTCCCCCCAAGCCTCTACCGGCCAGCCTGACAACCTCCCCTGGAAGTGGTATGACCATGCGCTCCCGTTGTGCCTGGCCCGCCCTCCTGATCGTCTGCCTTGCGCTCCTGGCCGGTCGGTTCGGCTCGCACCATCCTTCGGTCGCGCCGGCCGCCGAGCCGCCTGCCGATTTCAAGGTGGCCGTCGGCTTTCTCGAAAAGCACTGCCTGCACTGCCACGGCGAGAAGACCCAGAAAGCCGGGTTGGCGCTGCATACGTTCCGCGATGAGAAGAACCTCCTGAAGCAGCGCAAGACCTGGCAGAGCGTGCTGCACATGGTCCGCGCCGGCGAGATGCCGCCCAAGGGCCGCCCGCAGCCCACCGCGGACGAGCAGGAAGCCTTTCAGGGCAGCGTCGCCGCCGCCTTCGCGCGTGCCGAGAAAAACGCCAAGCCCGACCCGGGCCGCGTGACCATCCGCCGGTTGAACCGCTCCGAGTACAACAACACGATTCGCGACCTCGTCGGCGTTGATTTCAATCCCGCCGAGGACTTTCCCTCCGACGACATCGGCCACGGCTTCGACAACATCGGCGATGTGCTCTCGCTGTCGCCCGTGCTGATGGAACGCTACCTGGCCGCCGCCGAAAGCATCATGCAGCGGGCCGTGACGCCCGACCCACCCAAGCCGCCGGTGCGCCGCCAGGCCGCCCGCTACCTGGAACCTTCCGGACCCAACGTCCCGCAAGACCGCTTCCGTCCCGTCGGCCCCAAGGACCGACCGCTGTCGGTCGAGTACAAGCTATCCAACGACGGTGAGTACACCATCCGCAGCCGGGTCTACGGCCAGCCGAACGGCGATGATCCGGTGCAGGCCGCCCTCATGGTGGACGGCAAGGAACTGAAGACTTTTGAGATCAAGGCGACCCAGGAGAAGGGCGCGCAGCGGCTGGAGTTCAAGGTCCACCTCGAACCCGGCGCACGCCGCATCGGCATCGCCTGCATCAACGAGAAGAAGGACAACGCCAAGCAAAAGTTGCTGGTCGAGAACCTCGAACTGGAAGGCCCCGCCGACACCCGGCCGGCTTCCCATCGCCGGTTGCTGGCCTGCGATGCGGCCAAGCCGAAGCGCGAGCAGACCCAGGAAATCCTCCAGCGCTTCGCCTCGAAGGCGTATCGTCGGCCGACGACGCCGAATGAGATCGAACGCCTGGTGAAGCTGGTCGAGGCGGTCGAAGCGCGCGGCGGGAAGTGGGAAGCAGGCGTGCAGCTGGCCATGCAGGCCGTGCTGGTGTCGCCAAAATTCCTCTTCCGCGTCGAGCTGGATGACCGGCCCGAAGCTCCGGAAGCCCGGCCGCTGGACGAGTTCCAGCTGGCTAGCCGGCTGTCCTACTTCCTCTGGAGCACGATGCCCGATGAGGAACTGCTCGAGCTGGCGAAGAAAAAGCAGCTGACCGCCAACCTCGACGCCCAGGTCCGGCGAATGCTCAAAGACCCGAAGGCGGGCGAACTGGTCGATAACTTCGCGATGCAGTGGCTCCAGCTGCGCCGCTTGCAGGCACAGACGCCGGACGCCCGGTTATTCCCGAACTTCAACGATCAGCTGCGCTCCGCGATGCTGAGGGAAACGCAACTCTTCTTCGAGGAAATCGTCCGCGAGGACCGCAGCATCCTGACGCTGCTCGACGCGGACTTCACTTACCTGAACGAACCGCTGGCCCGGCACTACGGCATCGCGGACACCCTGGGCAACCGCCAGGGACAAAAGCCGACGAAGCCGGGCGGCAAGCCGATTCGCGGCCGGGAATTCGTGCGCGTCAGCTTGCAGCCGGGCGACCGGGGCGGGCTGTTGACGCAGGCCAGCATTCTAACAGTCACCAGCAATCCGACGCGCACCTCGCCGGTGAAGCGGGGCCGCTGGGTGCTGGAACAGATTCTCGGCACCCCACCGCCGCCCCCGCCGCCCGACGTGCCCGAGCTGGCCGAGGAGGGCAAGGCTGCTTCCACGGGTTCCCTCCGCCAGCGCATGGAATTGCACCGGGCCAACGTCGCGTGTGCCAACTGCCATGCCCGCATGGACCCGCTGGGCTTCGCCTTCGAGAATTTTGACGCCGTCGGTGCCTGGCGCGCCAGGGACGGCGAGTTCGCCATCGACTCCTCCGGCGTGCTGCCCGACGGCCGCAGCTTCAAGGGACCGGGCGAGTTGAAGACCATCCTGCGCGACAAGAAAGAACTCTTTGGCCGTTGTTTGACGGAAAAAATGCTGACCTACGCGCTGGGGCGCGGGGTTGAATACTACGACACGCCGACCATCAACAAGGTGACGGCCGCCCTGGAGAAGCACGACTACAAGTTTTCCACGCTCGTGACGGAAATCGTCAAGAGCGATCCGTTCCGCTTGCGCCGAGGAAAAGGACCCGCCGAATGAACACCTACCAACCGCTGCTCTCGCGACGCACACTGCTCCGTGGCCTGGGCGCTAGCCTGGCCCTGCCCTGGCTGGAAGCGATGGGACCGCTCACCGGCTGGGCGGCGAACACCTCGCCGAAGCAGGCCGCGCCGAACCGCATGGCTTTCCTCTACGTCCCGAACGGCAAGAACATGGCGGACTGGACGCCGCAGGCCGACGGCACGGACTTCGAGTTGCCGCACATCTTGCAGCCGCTGGAAGCGCACCGGAAAGACCTGCTGGTCCTGACCGGCCTGACCGCCGACAAGGCCCGCGCCCACGGCGACGGCGGCGGCGACCACGCCCGCGCGCTGGGCGCGTTCCTCACCGGCTGCCAGCCGCGTAAGACCGATGGCACCGACATCCGCGCCGGCATTTCCGTCGATCAGGTGGCCGCCGGCCGCATCGGCGACCAGACCCGGCTGCCCTCGCTGGAAATCGGCTGCGAGCACGGCGCGATGGCCGGCAACTGCGATTCCGGCTACAGCTGCGTCTATTCCTCGACCATGTCCTGGCGCTCGGCCACCCAGCCGCTGCCCAAGGAAGTGAACCCCAAGCTCGTCTTCGAGCGGCTGTTCGGCAACGGCCCCGACGCGCTGCGGGCCAAGCGCGACCAGGACCGCAAGAGCGTGCTCGACTTCGTCCGGGAAGACGCTGGCGACCTGCGCAACAAGCTCGGGATCAACGACCAGCGCAAGCTGGATGAGTACTTCAGCGCCGTCCGCGACATCGAGCAGCGCATCCTGCGCGCCGAGAAGCTGCCGCCGGTGAAGGTGCCCGACGGCGTCCGCCCGCAGGCCATCCCAGCGGTCTACGAGGAGCACATCCGCATGATGTGCGACCTGCTGGTGCTAGCCTTCCAGGCCGACATCACCCGCGTCTGCACCTTCGTGCTCGCCAACGAAGGCAGCAACAAGCCGTACCCGTTCATCGGCGTTTCGGAAGGGCACCACGACCTGTCGCACCACGAGAACAACCCGAAGAAGAAGGAAAAGATCCGCGACATCAACACCTTCCACGTCAAGCAGCTGGCCTACCTGCTGACGAAGCTGAAGTCGATCCCGGAAGGCGACGGCACGCTGCTCGACCACAGCATGATCGTCTACGGCAGCGGCAACTCGGACGGCAACCGCCACAACCACGACGACCTGCCGATCTTGCTCGCCGGC
>JAEUIF010001353.1 GCA_016795185.1 Planctomycetia bacterium
CAACTACGAGCCGGCCAACCACGAGCACATGGTCAAGACCCGCGCCCAGAAGATCGCCAACATCGCCAACGAGATCCCCGAGCTGAAAGTCAACGGCCCGGAGGAAGGCGATCTGCTGGTGATCGGCTGGGGCGGCACCTACGGCACCATCCTGACCGCCGTCGAGCGCGCCCAGCGCAAGGGCCACAAGGTCGCCCAGGCCCACCTGCGCTACCTGAACCCGATGCCGAAGAACACCGAGGCCGTGCTGCGCCGCTACAAGAAGGTGCTGGTGCCCGAACTCAACAACGGCCAGCTGTCGCTGCTGATCCGCGGCTTCTACCTCGTGGATGCCATCGGCCTGAACAAGATTCAGGGGCGGCCCTTCCTGGTTGGCGAGATCGAACAGAAGATCGAAGAACTATTGAAAAAGTAAAGTACGCCGCGGAACAGGGAGCACAGCTCCCTGTTCTGGCGCACGGGGCCGCTCACCCCGTCGCCCGGCTTCACCGGAACATGATCCCGAATTCATCGATTCATTCGAGGTTGCAATGTCCACCGTGACCGCGCTGAAGACCCT
The DNA here is from genome assembly GCA_016795185.1 of Planctomycetia bacterium. Taxonomy (GTDB): domain Bacteria; phylum Planctomycetota; class Planctomycetia; order Gemmatales; family Gemmataceae; genus JAGVLI01. Next base: position 560 of record JAEUIF010001353.1, read on the forward strand.
GACCGCCAAGGACCTGGCCAGCGACCAGGAAGTGCGCTGGTGCCCCGGCTGCGGCGACTACTCGATCCTGGCCCAGATGAAGAAGGCCCTGGCTCCGCTGGGCATTCCGAAGGAAAAGATGGTGTTCATCTCGGGCATCGGCTGCTCCAGCCGGTTCCCCTACTACATGAACACCTACGGCTTCCACACCATCCACGGCCGGGCGCCCACGTTCGCGACCGGCCTGAAGGTGGCCCGGCCCGATCTGTCGATCTGGGTCGTGACCGGCGACGGCGACGGCCTGTCGATCGGCGGCAACCACCTGATCCACGCCATTCGCCGCAACGTCGACCTCAAGATCGTCCTGTTCAACAACGAGATTTACGGCCTGACGAAAGGCCAGTATTCGCCGACCTCGCGCGTCGGCACGCGGACCAAGTCCACCCCGCTGGGCTCCATCGACAACCCGCTGCACCCGCTGTCGCTGGCCATCGGCGCGGAAGCCACCTTCGTGGCCCGCACCGTGGATGTGGACGTCGCGCACCTGACCGAAACCCTCAAGCGCGCCTCGGCCCACAAGGGCGCTGCGTTCGTCGAGGTCTACCAGAATTGCACCGTCTTCAACGACGGCGTCTTCGAGTACGCCACCGACAAGAGCATCAAGGCCGACAATACGCTGTACCTCGAACACGGCAAGCCGTTGATCTACGGCAAGGACCGCAACAAGGGCATCCGCCTGCACGGCCTGGACCCGGAAGCGGTCACGCTGGGCAACGGTATCAACGTGGACGACCTGCTGATCCACGACGAGAAGGCCGAGGAGCCGAGCCTGGCCTACTTGCTCAGCCGCATGGTCTACCCGCGCTTCCCGGAATGCTTCGGCGTCTTCCGCGCCGTGCAGCGGCCGACCTACGATGAGGAAGTCAACACTCAGATTGACCAGGTCGTCAAGACCAAGGGCAAGGCCAAGCTGGAAGACCTGTTCGCCAGCGAGGATACCTGGGTCGTGAAATAGCGGCAGCGGTCAGTCGTCAGTGGTCCGTTGTCCGCGACCACGGGCTTTCCTAAAATCAAATGATAGTGGGATCGCCACTGACGACTGACTACTGACGGCTGACCATTCCCATGATTTGTCCACACTGCGGCCACGATAACCTGCCCGGCAGCGAGGAGTGCCAGCGCTGCCAGCAGGACCTGACGCAGCTGGATCGGCCGGTGGCCAGCAACCGGGTCGAACGCAGCCTCATGGAAGACACCGTGGCGCTGCTGCAAGTCCGCAAGCCGTTGACCGTCCAGGCCACGACGACGCTACAGGCGGCCATCCAGACCATGCTTGGCCCCGAAGTCGGGACGGTGCTGGTGGTGGACAAGGTGGGGAAACTGGTCGGCATCATCAGCGAGCGCGACCTGCTCACCAAGGTCGCCGGCCATCCGACGCCCCTCGATCAGCTCACCGTCCAGCAGTTCATGACCCCCGACCCGGAAACCATCTCCGCCACCGATACGCTCGCTTTCGCGCTGCACAAGATGGACATCGGCGGCTACCGCCATTTGCCTGTCGTCAAGGACGGCAAGCCCGAGGCCGTCGTTTCGGTGCGCGACCTGCTGCATCACATCGTCAAGCTGTGCAAGGAATGCTGAGCCGCGAAATGCCGGCTTGAAGTACGTCGGGCTTTCCAGCCCGACTGGACGCATCGGTAACTAGCGGTGTCGTGGAGCGGGCGCAGCACATTTCCGGCGCTGCGTGTCGGGCTGGAAAGCCCGACGTACCGCAGCAGCGTGTCCAACCTTCATCCACCTTCGGGCATCAATACTTCGCCAGTTCCGACTTCGGCCGATCCGTCCCCAGGCCCTGGACGATGGCGCTGGCGCCGTTGAGCATCATCTTCAGCTCGCTGGCAATGGCCAGGAATTGCCAGCCCTCGGCGATACGCATCTTGGCTTCCTCGGCGTTGGCGCAGTGATAGCCGGCCGCGACCTTGTACTTCTTGCAGGTTTCCAGGATGTGCTTGTTGGCTTGCAGCGTCGCCTCGGCGCTGGGGCCCTTGCCGTCCTTGCCGCGCATGCTGGCGGCCAGGTCGTTCGGCCCGACGAAGATGGCGTCGATGCCCGGCACGGAGAAGATCTTGTCCGCGTCCTCGACGGCCTGGATGTGCTCGCACTGGAGGACGACGAGCAGTTCGTCGTCGGCGTGCTGGAAATAGTCCGGCGCGGTGGTGTCGAAGTTGAGCGCATGCACGCTGCCGCCGACGCTGCGCGTGCCGCGCGGCGGGTACAGGCAAGCCGAGACCGCTTCCTCGGCTTCCTGCCGACTGTTGACCATCGGCACGACCACGCCCATCGCGCCGTTATCGAGCACGCGCTTGATGTGGTCGTGGCGATTGGCCGGCACCCGTGCCAGGGCGACGCAGCCCGCCTCCGCGATGGACGCGAACATGTGCGTGGCCGTTTCCCAATCCACCAGACTGTGCTCGATGTCCACGGTCAGCCAGCCGAGGCCCGCCCGCGCCATGAAGCGGGCGGCGGTGATGCTGCCCAGGGACAGCCAGGTGCCGACCGAGGGCTGCCCGGCCTTCAAAGCGCGTTTGACGGTGTTGGGTCGCATGAAGCGTGTCCTTTTCGGAAGTCGGGGGTCAATCGTCCAATCGACGGCGCGGCGGCGGGGGGATGCGACGGGGCGGCTGGCGCGTGTCCAGACGCGGCGTGCGGCGTTCGCGGTCGTCGGGGTTTGGCTCGGGGTCTTCGTCGTGGTAGTGCGGGTCTTCGTTGTCGTCCAGGTGCGGTTTCGCGGGCCGCGGCGTTTCGGTTGAATGGTCCATGGTGCGTTCTCATCGAAGCGCGGACGCGGGTCCGCAGTCCCATGTGAAGTCCGGAGAGTGAACCATGTCTGCTAATTGGCGTTTGGGGGTGATTATAGCCCCGGCCGCCTTCAAGTACGCGCAATTTCCGGCAAAATTACCGCTTGCTTCCGGTCCAAAAAACGAAAACACCCCAGGCCCACCAAGGTGGGCCTGGGGTACGATTGCTTCAGCGTCCGCGCGTCAGTTGGTTTCCTTGATGCGGATGCGGCGGTACTCGAACTTCATGGTGCCGGGGTTGGCGCCGGGCTCGGCTTGCAGACCAATCGGCCCCTTGGCGGGCAGCGTCATCGTCGGCGGCGCGAAGGCTTCACCGTTGCACAGGCAGGTCGCCACGCTGTTGACGCTGACCTCGATCTTGTTCACGTCCACGGCGGTGCCGTTCAGCTTGGCCATCGGCTTGCCGTCCTTGACGGTCAGTTCCAGCGTGTCCTTCGGCGTCACGTCCTTGCCGTTGACCTTGGTGACGACGATGCCATTCTTGACGGTGATGTCCAGCTCGTTCCAGCCATCGTTCTTGAAGTTCTTCATCTGCTTCTGCTCGCCGCGACGGATGAAGTCGCGCACTTGCAGCTGCGGGCCGCGGATGTAGACGCCGCTGTCCGACTTCTCGCCCGCGCGGAACTCGAGCTTCAGGTTGAATTCCTTGTCGAATTCCTTGACCGTGTAGAGGTCCTTGATGCCCTTGCCCTCATCGGCGACGATGACGCCATCCTTGACGAAGAAGCGCTTGTCGGCGGTTTCGCTCTTGCCTTCGAGCGTGTCCTTGCCGTAGCGCCAGCCGCTCAGGTCTTTCCCGTTGAAGAGCAGGACGTAGCCGTCCTCGGGCTTGAACGTGTCGGTCTGCTGTTCGGCGGCGACGAAGCCGCCCAGGGCCAGCGCCAGCACGGACAGCGTCGTCCAGCGTGCGTGAGCATGAGACATCGAGACACCTCCTGGAGGGTATGTGTGCCGGCCGGAAAGCCACGCCCCATGCGATGGACGCTCCGACCCGGCGGCAGGACCAGTCATCTTCTACCCGACCGCGCCGGCCCCCGCAAGATGCTGCCGAAAAGACTCTGGGACCGTGCCGCGCCGCCGGGGTTCGCTTCCGGTTACCTCTTTCCATGAAAGGACCACTCTCCATGCTGCGCCTGCTGACCTGCATCACCGTCCTGTTGACGGCCGGCTTCCTGGCCTTCGCCCAGAAGGCGATGACGCCCGATCCCAGCGGCCCCCGAGTGTCCGAATGAGGAACGACCGAACATATCTGTGCCGAACCCTTACTTTAGAAATCCGGCGTCCGTCAGTAGGGCGATCAGATGCCCCAGAAAATAAACGAGCTGCGCCTCCGGATGCTCAGTCATGCGATACTCGTTCAGAAATTGGTCAATCTCTGCTTCAGACTCAAGCATTTGCATTGCCACTTTTCGCAAAGCTTGCCGATCTGCTTCCGACATGCTTTCGCCGAATTCATAGATTTTTTCATCGAACTGAAGGGAACCGTATTTCTCGGCCGGCACGACCAAGTAACGCAAACCGGATGGTAGTTTGTCCCAGTTTAGCGGCGTCTCTTCTCTCATAAGACCTCCATGTGGAAATGGCACCGCAAAGCCGCTTGTTCAGCGGAAGCTCTGCCGATACTTCCTATTAAATGGATCAATGCCGTCGTCGCCGGGTAGAGGCGCATTGGGATCGATCACAGGCAAGCTTTTGCGTTCGCGACCTGGAACGAACTCCCAGCCCATGTTCAAGGGATTCCAACTCCATTTCCAAGTCATGTACCCCCATCGCTCACGGCCCGATTGCTCAAAAAATCTGCCGAGCCCTGGTTCAATCCGCTCGCGTGTGCCATCCTCGTACACTTTATGGTATTCGTTTGCGCCCCACAATCTAAGTTCGCGTTCGAGAATGAATTTGCGGTCATTGTGGTCCGTAAATACCCAAGGTTCATTGATGACTTGAGCCCCTGCAATGCCATTCACAGGCGCATTTTCGATAGCCATTTTGGCCGCTTCGTACACATCGAATGCAAGCATCACGCGCGCCGTGGTTCTTCCGGCACAGCGCGCAGCTTCAATTTCATTTGCGGATACAATCTGGGACTTGCGGACATAAGGACGTGGATTCGCGCTATTGTTCTGGCCAGGAGTTGCGCCCGCCATGACTGAGTCAATCTTGTCAGCGATCATCGACTCCGCAATTCCGGCGCGGCGCATCCCTTCCATAACGATCTGCCGTCGTTCCACATCCGATAGTTTCGCCCATTTGGCACGTGCATCGTCATAGCTGTTTCCCACTTTCCCATAACCAAGTTCTCACAAGTAATCGTGCATTCGAGTGTGCTGTTCTTT
>JAEUIF010001383.1 GCA_016795185.1 Planctomycetia bacterium
ATCGACGTCCGGCCCGTAGTATTTTTCCCAGTACTTGGTGCGTGTGTCCTTGGCGTAATCGTACCAGGCTTTGTCCACGGTGGCTGAACCGATAGCCGCCTGCCAGCCGGATTGCGTGACGACGCCCACGCCGCCGGGATACATGCCCACCCACGAGAAGAACAGCAGTACGAACATGGCCAGCAGGCTGAGCGGGGCCAGCCAGGGCACCACGCGCGGGTTGACGTTCAGGCTGCGTGGCTGGCCGGCGGCATCCGAGGCCGGCGCGTGGTGGACCGGCGGCGGTCCGGCTGGTGCGGCCGAGAACGCGGGGCTGGGCGGTGGAGGCGGCGGTGGGGGAGGCGGCGGCGCGGCGGACGGCATCTGGGGCAACACCGGCACCGTGAAGGTGTTGTTGCACAGCGGGCATTTCATCATCTGGCCCGCATACTGTTCCGGAACTTCCAGCGGCTTTTGACAGGTGGGGCAAAGCAGTTTCATGCGTGACGATCCTGTGCCATCGAGAACCGAGCGAGAAGGTGTCGCGGGAAAATGTATGGAATCCAAGCTGGGGTGGCACGTTCGCGAACCTGGTCCTTACATTCGACCAACTGGCGACCGGCTGCAACGGTCCGCACCGCGGACCCTACTGCAATTTTGTAGGGTCCGCTGTGCGGACCCTAGCGCCCGGTGTCGCATCCGCCTGCGAAACGGTCTACACGTCGCAAATGCGGAACCCCTGCGCCAGCGACGGCAGCGGCTCGCGCTTCGGAATGTACTCCTGGCCGAGATAGCCCGTGTAGCCGGTGTCGAGGATCGCCTTGACGATGGCGGGGTAGTTTAGCTCCTGCGTCTCGTCGATCTCATTGCGGCCGGGCACCCCGCCCGTGTGGTAGTGGCCGATGAACTCCTTGTTCGCCTTCAGGGTGGCGATCACGTCGCCTTCCATGATTTGCATGTGGTACACGTCGTAAAGCAGCTTGAAGCGCGGCGAGCCGAGTTTCTTGCACAGGGCCGCGCCCCAGGCCGTCTTGTCGTACATGTAGTCCTTGTGGTTGACCTTGCTGTTCAACCCTTCCATGACCACATTGACCTTCTTCTCCTCGGCGAAGCCCATCACGCGCTTCAGACCGGCGACACAGTTCTCGATGCCTTCCTCGTCGCTCATGCCCTTCCGATTGCCCGACATGCAGATCACGCTCGGGATGCCCTCGGCGGCGGCAAACTCGATGTTGGTCCGCAGTTCCTGTTCGAGCTTGTCGTGGTTTTCCTGGCGGTTCCAGCCGTTCTCGATGGACGAGGTGCGCACCATGGCGCAGGTCAGCCCGGCGGCCTTCACGACCTTGAAATCGTCGGGGCCAAGCAACTCGATGGACTGGTAGCCGATCTTCTTCGCTTCCGCGGCCAGCTGCGCCAGCGGCACCTTGCCGTAGCACCAGCGACAGACGGATTGCTTGATGTTGTTCTTCGCCTTCGTGGGTTCCTCGGCGGCGGCCAGCAAGTCGGCCACCGAAAGGCTCGCAGCGCCGGCCACGGCGGACTTCAGGACGGAACGACGATCGCAACGCGCGCGCATGACATGTCTCCGGATGGGATTCGGATGGCCGCATGGTAGCAGAGGAGCCAACGGACGGCGAGCAGAAAGTAGCCTGCGGCTTCGCGGCATAAGCGGCGCAGCCGCGCGGAGAGTAGCCCGCCGCTCCGCGGCGGCACGAGCGGCGCAGCCGCGAGTTTCGCGCGGGTGGTGGGCGGTGCCGCGCGCCACAAGGAACCAGTATCCTGCCCTTCGTAGCGACAGCCTGCCCCAACTAGCACTCTGTCGCTCAGTCACCGACGCACGGCCCATCGCCGGCGCGAGACTCGCGGCTGCGCCGCTCGT
>JAEUIF010001386.1 GCA_016795185.1 Planctomycetia bacterium
CGGGCTGCAAGCGGCCGATGTCGTTCTCGTCGACATCCACGCGGACATGCAGCCGGCTCACGTCGCCGAGGACGAGCAGTGGCTGGCCCGGCGGTGTGCCGACGAACTCGCCGGGACGCACGTTGAGTTGCAGCACCGTGCCGGCGATGGGGGCGCGCACGGTACAGCGTTCGACCTCGGTTTCCGCCTGCTGTTTCTGGGCCAGGGCTTGCAAGGATGCAGCGCGCAGCACAGTCTCATCCGCTTTCCAGCCGCCGGCGCGGAGCAGGTCGAGTTCGGCGCGGGCGCGAGCCGCCTGGGCCTGGGCAACCTCGACCGCGTGTTCGCGGCGGCGGTGTTCTTCCTCGCTCAAGGCGCGCCGCTGATAGAGCAGCCGCGCCCGTGCCAGTTGCTCTTCCTGATCGGCCAATCCGGCCTGGGCTTCGCGCAGTCGGGCTTCGACCACCGGCACTTCCTCGGCGCGCGGCAAGCTCTCCTGCCGCTGAACCTGGGCGGCGGCGGCAGCCAGGCCGGCTGCGCGCACTTTCAACTCGGCCCGCGCCGCGCGATCATCCAATCGAAAGAGCGGTGCGCCGGCCTGCACCGACTGGCCGACCTGGACGAAGACCTCGGCCACGACGCCCGAAACTGGCGCCGCCACCGCGAGGTTCTGGCTGCACGGCTCGATCATGCCGACGCCGGCCACCGCCGCGCCGAAGGGTCGAACCGCTGGTGCGATGGGCGGATCATACTGACCCACGGTGGGATAGCTCGCGGCGACGTGATAGCCCGCCAGGGCCAGGCACACCAGGGAAACAACAGGCAGCCACCCGTTACGCAGCATGGTTCCATCTCCGTTTGTTTGTGATTCGGCTCGATGACCTCGAGCAGTCAAGCGGGATCGAGGAGGTGCAGGGGACAAATGACCGCGAAATTTCAGGCGCGCCGTCGGCTTTCCACTCGTTCGATCCGCCCATCGTTCATGTGAATGATGCGGTCGGCGCAGTCGTAGACCCGGCTATCGTGCGTCACCACGATCACCGCGCGGTCGGGCTGCAACGCCACCCGGCGAAGCAACTCCATCACCGTGCGGCCCGACTGGGCATCGAGCGCGGCAGTCGGTTCATCGCAAACCAGCAGGCGCGGTTGGTGGATCAGGGCGCGGGCGATGGCCACCCGCTGCTGCTGACCGCCCGAGAGCTGCGAAGCGTACGCGTCGCGGCGCTGGCCCAGGCCCACCTCCTCCAGTAGTTCGGCCGCGCGAGCCAGCGCCACGGCGCGGGGCCGACCGGCGATGAGCAACGGCACCGCGACATTCTCGGCCGCCGTCAGCGCCGGCAGCAGGTTGTACTGCTGAAACACGAAGCCGATGCGCTCGCCCCGAAAGGCGACCTTGTCGCGCTCGCCCAGCATCGCCAGGTCACGGCCGAGCACTTCGACCTGGCCGGCGCTGGCATCGAGCAGGGCGGCGACAATCGAGATCAGCGTCGTCTTGCCGCAGCCCGATGGCCCGACGAGCAGCGTCAGTTCGCCGAGCGGAATGTCCACATCGACGCCGCGCAGGGCCAGCAGCTTCGCTTCTCCCTGTATAAACTCCTTCGTAAGTCCGCGGCACGAAACCGCCAGCGCCTGGGATGGTCGGCGAATTCTGGGAGGCAGGAGCGTGGCGACCATGATTTTGACTCCAGTTGGCGGGCGATTGGCTGTTGAAGGGAAATGCGCGTGCCGGTGAATCGAGGGGACAAAAAAACCGCTCAATTGCGGTTTTGGAAACGGGCGGTCGAAA
>JAEUIF010001431.1 GCA_016795185.1 Planctomycetia bacterium
CGCTGTGCTTGGTCGTCGCGCGGGTCCCGGGTCGGGTGGCGGGGCGGGGGGGGGGGGGGGCTCCGCGTTGTTTTGTGTTTTTTTCGCCGCCCCCCCCGCGGCGCCCCCCCCCCGCCGCTCGCCCAACATTCAGGCCGGACGCAGACCGGCGAGCAGGTTTTCGATGGCCGTGGGGTCCATCGGCTTGACGAGGTGCAGATTGAAGCCCGCTTCGGCCGAACGGCGGCGGTCCTCGTCCTGGCCCCAGCCGGTCAGCGCGATGAGGAAGATCGACCGTCCGCCAGGCAGTTCGCGAATCCGCCGGGCGGCGTCGTAGCCGTTGAGCTTCGGCAGGCCGATGTCGAGAAAGATCACTTCGGGTTGAAAGGCCGCAGCGGCCTCCACGGCGGCCAGGCCGTCGTGGGCCGTGTGGACCTCGTTGCTCAGCAGTTCGAGCATGGTGCTCAGGCTGATCGCGGAATCCCGATTGTCGTCCACGACCAGGATGCGGCGCTGACGGCCGTCCGCGCCGGCGTCGGGGCGCGAACGGCCTGCGTCGCCGGGCGGTGCGTCCCCGCCGCCCAGCGCCAGCAGGGGCAGGCGGACGACGAACTCGCTGCCCTGGCCGGGGCCGGCGCTGTGGGCCTCGATGCTGCCGCCGTGCATTTCGACCAGCCCGCGCGCCAGACTCAGGCCGATGCCCAGCCCGCCCTGGGCGCGTTCCAGCGTGCGGTCCACCTGCGTGAAAATCTCGAAGATGCGCGGCAGCATGTCCGTCGGAATGCCGACGCCGCCGTCGCGCACGCGCACGATCACTTCGGCTTCGTGCGGTTCGGCCTGCAACTGGATGGAGCCGCCCGGCTCCATGTACTTGGCCGCGTTGTTGAGCAGGTTGGAGAACACCTGTGCCAGCCGGGTCAGGTCGGCGTCGAGGTAGACCGGCTGCACGGGCAGGCGGACGCGCAGTTCGTGGCCGGCGGCTTCGATGACCGGCCGCACTGCTTCCACCGCGCTGCGCACCACCGCCGCCAGTTCGACCCGTTCGCGACGCAGCACCAACTTGTTGCACGTGATGCGCGAGACGTCCATCAGGTCGTCGATCAGGCGGACCATGTGGAACAGCTGCCGTTCCATCAAGGTGCAGGCGCGTTCGAGGGTCGCGGGATTAGCGCCGTCGAGGCGCAGCAGCTGCAAACCGTTGCGAATGGGGGCGAGCGGATTGCGCAGCTCGTGGGCCAGGATGGCGAGGAACTCGTCCTTGCGCCGGTCGGCTTCGCGCAAGCATGTCTCGACCGCCTGGCGCTCGGTAATGTCCACCAGGACGTTGACCGCGCCAAGCAACTGGCCGCGCTCGTCGTGCAGCGGGCTGGCATGGGTCAGGACCGTGCGGCGGCTGCCGTCGGGCCGTTCGATGATAAGCTCACGGCCGTCGAACGCGCGGTCTTCCCGCAAGGCGCGCGCCAGCCAGCAGTCGTCGTGCGCGAGCGGCGCGCCGTCAGGGGTATGGAGCTGCACCGAACCGCAGAAACGCTGGGCGGGGTCGTTCGACCGCGGCTCCCGGCCCCAGAGGCGGCTGGCGGCCCGATTGAAAAAAGTGAGCGCCCCCGTGCGATCGCAGGTGTAAGCGCCAACCGGCAGCGTCTCCAGCATGCGCCGGAACTCCCGCTCGCTCCAGTGCGGGTAAGCGCCGGCAAGCCCGAATGGACTGGTCACGCGAACCTCCTCTCTGTTCCTAAAAACCAGCAACAGCAATTGCTGTGCCGGTTGCGTCCATCGCTGGCACGCCGTTTGCCTCTACTGCTGTTCTGGGACTGCCGAACCGAAGGAGGTTGTCATGTCGAGCATACGCAGCGGATGGAAAGCACTGACGCTGGCGACGGCCCTGCTGGTCGCCGGCAGCGCGGTCGGCGACGAAAAGCCGGCGGCCGAGAAGCCCACCGAGCGCATCTTGCAGCGCGAGGAACTGGCCAGTGTGCAGGAGGCGGCTGCCTCTCTGGTGCGGGAACTGGAGAATCTGCAAGAACAGATCAGCTTCGAGGCGGGCGACGCCAAGCAACGAGCACTGTTCGCGCAGGTCGATGGCGCGCTGGCCCGCGCGGTCCATTTCCAGGACGCCCTGAAGTTCGGCGTATCGCGGGCAACGCTTTACCAGTATTTCGACGAGATGGACAAACGGCTCCATGAAGTGAGTAAGGGCGTGCTGGAAGCCGGCTCGAAGAACGCGAACTGGCAGCGCGCGGCCGACCGGCTGACGATGGCCGACATCGGCTTGCACTACGCGCTCTCGCAGGGCGATATTTCCGAGGAGCGGCAGGTGCAGATGATGGCCCGGCAGGCGGATGCCCTGGTGTTCGCCGCGAAGGAACTCCAGCGCGCGGCCCACTTCGCCGCCGGAACCAATCCGAAATCGACGCTCGTCGAGCCCGCCGTCGCCAAGCTAGTCAAGGCCGCGCAGGCGTTCCACCAGGCGACCCAGGCCGGCAAGAGCCGCCAGCAGCTGAGCGAGGACTTCAAGACGGTCAATCAAGTCTGGGAAGAAGTCCTCCTGCGGGTGCGCGACCTGGATGCCAAGGACCAGGCGTATCTGCTCCGCAGCGCCGCGCGGCTGGACCGCGTTCACGACCATCTTTACAAGCTGCTGAAGATCGAAGGCAAGCGGTCGTCGCTGACGGTGCAGACCTGAGTGACGACGAAAAAAGCCCGACGCGCTGGCGAGGGTAAGTTTCCCTCGCCGGCGCGTCGGGCTGACGATCGCTTATTTCGCCAGCAGTTTATTGTTGACCCTTCTTGCGTTCCAGTTCTTGCTGAAGCTTTTCGAGGGCGGCCTTCGCCTCGTTGAGCTTGCGTTCGATCTCGGCCCTTTCGGCCTCGACACGCTGCAACGTGGCCTTGGCATCTTCCAGCTTCTTGGCGTCCTCGGCGGTGATCTTCGGCAGGGCGGCGACCACCGGCGGCGGATACTTGCCGGACTTCAGGTCAACCAGCAGCGACTGCACCACTTCGCCAGGCACGGCGTAGGTTTCGGTGCGGCCGGCGCGGGCGATGTTGATGCCCAGCACCCGGCCGTCGAGATCGACCAGCGGGCCGCCGCAGTCGGTCGGCTTGATGACCGAGTCGTGCTGGAGGATGTTCGGAAAACCGGTGCGGCGGTTGCTCAGCTGGCTGCCCAGGCTGTTCTGGAAGTCGCCCCGGCTGTTGCCGCCGGACGGCCGCTTGCCCAGCGTCGCCTTGAGTTCCAGTTCCTGGTCGCCGCGCTTGATCTTGAGGGCGACCACGTCGTCGGGCTTGCGCCGCTGGAGCAGGCTCATGAACGTATCAGCGTTGGGCACGGCTTCGCCGTTGACGGCCAGGATCTGGTCGTTGACCTTGACGCCCGCCTTCTGGGCGCCGGTGTCGGGCATCACCTGGTTCACCTTGACGCCGCCGAAGTCGAGGTCCAGGCTGACGCCGAGGTAGCCGCTGGTCGGACTGGGGGCCGGAGCGCCTTCGCGGGTCGTGATCGGACGGGCAGCGACGCTCACCACGCCGATGGCCACCGGCTCAGCGCTCGCGCCGGGCGAGGCGACCCAGAAGCCGACCGGCACGGTCTTGCTGTCCACGAACTCGAGCGCCTTGAGGTCGCTGGCATCCACCTTGAGCATGGCCAGGTCGTGCTTCTCGTGGACGCCGACGATGCGGGCCGGCAGCTCGCGGCCGTCCTTGAGCTTGCAGACGATGCCGTCCTTCAGTTCGCTGTACTTGGTGATGATCCAGCCGTCCGCGCCGACGATCGCCCCGAGGGCCACATCCTTGCCGTCGCAGAGGACGCGCACGGTGCTGGCGCTCGGCTTGGCGACCACGTCCTGGAAGACGGCCAGCATCTTCGGACTGCTTTTGAGATTATCCTTCGCGCCGGTCTTGGACTGGGCGGCGGCCATCGAGCCGAGGCCCAGGCAGCAGACGGCGGCCAGCAGCCAGGCTCGGCCGACGAAACGATTGGCGGTCATTATCGGCAACTCCGTGAGATGAAGTTTGGTTAGTATGTGATTCGATGCTGGCGAGCGGCGGCCGACCTTGAGCTTGAGCGTCAGATTTTCCTCGCCGCGCTTGACTTCGAGGGCCACTTCGTCGCCCGGCTTCTTCTTGCGGACCAGGTCAACCAGGTTGTCGAACTTCTCGACCGCCTGCCCCTCGAACTTCTGAATCACGTCGTTGACCTTCAAGCCGGCTTTCTCGGCGGGGGAGTCCTTGACCACCTGCGTGATGATGCAGTCCTTGCTGTCCGGATCGCCCTGGACGCCGAGGTACGGCTCGTTGCCGCCGACCGGGAAGCCGGGGACGCCGCCGATGGACTCACTCTTGACCAGCTTGTCCCAGGTGTCGCGGTAGGTGTCCACGGGGACGTGAACGTTGGCCGTGATGGAACCGCCGATGCGGCTGTGGATGCCGATGACCTTGCCGGCCATGTCGAACAGCGGGCCGCCGGAATCGCCGCCCACCAGGCAGCAATCGGAGGTGAGGGCGGTCTTGCCGTTGATGAGGACGCGGCCGACGCGGACCACGGGCGAACGGCCGGCCTTGTAGCCGCCGGGGTGGCCGGTGGCGATGCACCACGTACCGGGCTTCAGTTCGCCGGAAACGCCCATCTCGATGAAGGGCCATTCCTTGACCTTGTCGTCCACGATGAGGATCATGCCGCTGTCGATGCCCTTGTTCAGGCCGAGCGTCTTGCCCTTGACGCGCTTGCCGTCGTGCAGGATCAGCGTGCAATCCTTGCCGGGGGTGCCGGAAACGTGGCC
>JAEUIF010001469.1 GCA_016795185.1 Planctomycetia bacterium
CGCTGTGCGGACCACTCCCACCGGCCACAAAATGCTCTAGCGGTTACTTGCTGTCCTCGTGGCACGCCTCGCAGCGCTGGTAGATGGTCTTCAGTGCTTTCCTGGCTTCGGCGAAGTCATTTTTGCGGGCCTGCTCCGACACTTGTAGAGCGGCATCGCGCACGGCCAGCGAATGCTTGCGCCATTTCTCGCTGCTGCGCAGGAACGTCAGGGCGTTGGCCTGGGTGGCGATGACCTCGGTGCGCAGCGCCAGTTCCTTCGCCGTGGCTGATGACTTGGCGTCGACATAGCTGCCGTCGAGCAGCGTCATCCAGACGCGCAGGTTGCCGGGCAACTTGAAGCCCTTGTGCTCCACCTTGCCGGCGGCTTTCGGCTGCTTTTCGGCCAGGCCGTCGATCAGGCGCGTGCAATCGTCGGCTGCTTGCTGGCATTCGGGCACCGACTTCTTGCTCGCGGCCTCGACCAGCTTGTTGCTCGCCGCCGCCAGGCTGTTGCAGTGCGTGCGCCAGCCCTCATCCGCGAACTGGTAGCCGTACAGCTGCGCCAGCGTGTTCAAGCCGCGTCCGGTTTGCGCAGCCGAGACGAAGTCCTTTTCGGCGACCCAGTCCTTGACCGCTTTGAGCTGCGATTGCAGGACCAGGTGCATCGAGGCCAGTGACCCGACCGGAGTGTAGACGGTCGGATCGTCCTTCGTCTGCGACTGACCGCGGCTGCCGAGCACCAGCACGCAGCCCGACAGCACGAGCCACCCAACAATAGACGTTCGCGCGCGGGATCGCATTCGGTAGTGCTCCAGGGATGCCAGTTAAACCCCAGCTTACCAGGGCGGTGGCGGGGCGTCCGCCGAAATGTGTCCGCCGTCCGGCGTCGGGTTTTGACTATCACCCCTAACGCCGTCGTCTTACACTGGACGCGAATTTCACCGAGGATGCCGCGATGTCTCTCCGCTTCGGAATCTACGCCGAACTGCAAACGCCGCCGGAAAAGCCGCACGCCGAACTCTACCGCGAGATCATGCGCCAGATGGAACACGCCGACCAGGCCGGCTTCGACGTCTATTCCATCATCGAGCATCACTTCTTTCAGGAGTTCTCGACCTCGGCCAACCCGCTGGCCATGATTTGCGCCGCGGCCCAGAACACGCAGCGACTGCGCTTTCGTGTGGCGCTGCACACCTTGCCGCTGTGCAACCCGATGCGGCTCGCGGGGGAGATCGCGGCGGCCGACATCATCTGCAACGGCCGGCTCGAAACCGGCCTGGGACGCGGCCATGCCTGGCTGTTTCCCGCCACAGGGGTCGAACTGGCGGAAAGCCGGGGTCGCTTCAACGAAGCGCTCGAAATCCTCATCAGAGCCTGGACCCAGGAACGCTTCGACTTCAGCGGCGAGTTCTATCAGTGCCGGGCACTCTCGGTAGTGCCCAAGCCGCTGCAAAAGCCCTATCCGCCGCTCTACACCGGCGGCACCAGCCTGGCGAGCTACGAACTGGCCGGCAAGCACGGCTGGGGTATGTTTCTGCCGCCGCTGCTGCCCTTCAAGGTCATGGAACCGAGCATCAACGCCTACCTGAAAGCGGCGAAGGAAGCGGGCCAGCAGCCGAACATCGTCTATATCCGGCCGGTCTACCTCGGCGACGATCCGCAGCAAATCGAGCAGGAAGTGAAACCGGCCCTGCTGAACTTCTTGAAGTGCAACGCCAGCCCGGTGCGCGGCCTGCCCTCCAAGGAGGAACTCAACGCGAAGGGCTATGCCTTCTACGCCAGCGGGGCGCTCGAATCGCTGACGAAGCTGACCTACGAACAAGTGGTGGAGCAGGAAATCGGCTTCATCGGCACGCCGCGCCAGGTGATCGAGCAGATTCAAAGACTCCGCGAGCAAGCTCCGATCACGGAACTGGCCATCGTCAGCAACTTCGGCGGCCTGGAGCACTGGAAGGTGCTGAAAACGCAGGAACGGTTCGCACGCGAGGTGATGCCGGCGTTTCGCTGAGCTAACCTGTCGGACGGTGGGCGTCAGCGTTCGTTCCAGGACGGCCGTGCGGCGGCCGGAAGGTCTAGCGCCAATCGCCTTCAGGGCAACGGCTTCAGCTTGATATTCCGATACCAGATCGGGCTGCCGTGGTCGTCGCGGAAGCCGATGCGCCCCGTACGCGGCATGTCCTTGAGCGCTAGCTTGGTCAGGCGCTGCACGGTGCCGTCGGGCCGCTTGCCGGCCGTGGTCCATTCGTCCAGATCGAGTTGGTTAATCTTCTCGCCGTTCAGTTCCACGTCGATCCGGTTCCCGTTGACCGTGATGACGAAACTGTTCCAATCGCCATCGGTCTTGACCGCACTCTTGCTGGGGGCGCGCAGCTCGTGGCGAAACGAGCCCGTGCAGCTCAGACCGAGGCGTCGCCCCGCACCGTAGATGTCCACCTCCAGCCCGGCCGCTTCGGCGTCGGGCGGCGTGCCGCCCACGCGCAGAATGATGCCGCTGTGGGTCTCCTTGGGAGCGGGCGGCAACCTCACGTCGACCTTCAGCACGTAGTTACCGTAGTCCTTGGCGGTGTAGAGATGGCCGGGCGGCACATACTTGGCACGGCCGCCGAACAGGCACGTGCGAATGGCGCCGTCCTCGACGATCCATTTTGAATAGTGCAATGTGGAGCAGGGACGAAACCCGTCCAGGTCCGAACCGTTGAACAACAGAACGTAGCCGTCGGCTTTTTCCTGGGCCGTGAGTTCATTATCCGCTGCCTGGACTGCCGCAGGGCAGATCGCGAGACCGACCACCAGCAGCCAGCGAAAAAAGGGAAGCTTCATACCTATCTCCTGATTCGGCGGCGCGCAGCCTACTTGATTGGTTTTACCTTCAGATTCTTGAGCCAGATGGGGATGCCGTAATCGTCGCGGAAGCCCAGGGGACTTTTCGTCGGCAAGTCCTTCAGCGCGAGCGGCAGCAGATGCGCGGAGCCGTCCGGCCGCTTGTTTGGAGTCGTCCACTCGTTCAGATCGAGCCGATTGACCTCGACCTCATTGAGAACGACGACCACCTGTCGCTTGTCAACCGTGACTACCAGGGAATTCCATTCGCCGGCCGGTTTCATCGCGGTCTTTGCAGGCGGCTGGATGCTGTAGCGAAACGCGCCCGTGCAGAAGTAGCCGCGCTTCCGCGCTGGCCCGTAGAGGCAGACTTCCAGGGCTGGCTGCGGGCGAATGTCAGGCTTGCCGGCCAGTCGCAAGACCAAGGCGCTGTGGCCGTTCTCAGGGTCCGGCCCGGTGTGGAAATCGACCTTGAGGACGTAGTTGTCGAACTCGTCCACGGTCCACAGCGGGTAAGGCTCGAAGTTGGGGTCTTTTTCGGGCGTCGCGGGCGTCAGCGTAATGACACCGTCCTGGACGAACCACTTGTGATAGCCGCGCTTGGGATGGCTGCGAAAGCCATCCAGGCTTCTGCCGTCGAAGAGCAACACGTAGCCATCGTGCTTCTCCTGCGCGGTCAACTCGTTGTCGCCGGCGCGGGCAGGCAGACACCACAGAGGCATGACGAGAACCGCAAGGCAACAGAGCATTTGGCGGTGAATCATTTTTTGCTTTCGTCGAATGCCAGGACATCAAGCGAGGGAAGTGAGTCTATCCAGCAAGAGTCAAATCGATGCCTTATTTACTGGTAAGACTCAGGCAATGTCTTTGTGTTAATCCATGCAACAGTTAAACGCACTGATCGACCACTGCCGCTCCACACGCAACGGGCTGCCACCCCACCCAACTTCCTGACGATCGTTTATCGTGTCCAGATCGGCCGCGATGCCCATTCAACTTCGCTACGCCATCGCTATCTCTGCGCGGCAGCGGCACAATCCGCTTGCTGCACCAGCGACGATCCGGTAGCCATAATACTGCGGCGTAGGCTCAGCGCGCACTCGCCGCGCCGCTGATCGGCGGTTGTCGTCAAACCCCTGCCCGTCCGGAGCATGCCATGACCGAGGTTGAGGAGTGGAAAGAACGCAAAGCGAAAATACGCGAGCAGGCGCACGCCAATCGCAATGCGCAGGCGGACAAGGATGCTCTGAGCCAGCGCATCTGCGCGACCTTCATGGCGCTGCCGGAATACGCGGCGGCGCACACGGTCATGTTCTACGTGGATGTACGCAGCGAGGTCCGCACCCGGCATTCGTTGCCGGCAGCGCTCACTGGCGGCAAGCGAATCGTCGTGCCGTGGTGCCTGGACGGTGAACTGCAACTCTTCCTGCTCCGCGACATGAACGAGCTGGCCGTGGGCATGTACAAGATCCTCGAACCGCGCGCCGAACTGCGCGGACTACCCGAACGGACCCTGCGGGCCGAAGACCTCGACCTGGTCATGGTGCCCGGCGTGGCCTTTGACCGCCGGGGCGCGCGTATGGGCCACGGCTTCGGTTATTACGACAAACTGTTGCAACATGCCCGGCCGGACGCGCCGCTGGTCGCCCTGGCCTTCGAGTGCCAGCTGTTTCCGGAGATTCCCACCCAGGAGCACGACATCTTCATGGACCAGATCATCACGGAAGCGGCCGTGTATCCCGGCCAGGGGCGAGGGGCGCGGGCATGAGCCAGGCTGAAGTCGAGGACACCTACGCCGAGGCGTTCCGCAGCATCTACGCGGAAGTGCTGATTACTGCCCGCGACCGCCGCTGGCTGGAACACGCCATCGCCGCCGCCACCGGCAACGCCTCCAGCAGCATTTTGTGCGATTGCGAAGCCGGACTCGACCGCTGGGTCGGGCCCGGCGGCGACGAGAGCTTCGCGACGCCGGATGGGCGGCCGGGGGCCATTGTTCAGTTCCACATTCCCCGCTTTCGCAAGGATCGCGCTCCCGCCCTGGAACGTTCCCTCCTCGTGCGGCTCAGTCAGAACGTGCTGACTTGCGCCACCACCGCCTGCTTCAATTTGCTCGATACGGACCCTTACTTCAAACTCGGCCGGAAACTGGCCTTCTTCGGCGATGGCTATCAGTTTCGCGCCGTTCGCCACGGCCGCAAGGTCTGGGTGGTGCCGATCCTCGGCGGGGAGTTCGCCATCGACCGCCGTTTCGGCTACCGCGACGGCCTGATGGGCGGCAACCTCTGGTACCTGGGCCGCGACCTCGACGCCGCGCTGCTGGCCGCCGAGCGCGGCACGGCCGCGGTCGCCGCGACGCCGGGCGTCATCATGCCCTTTCCGGGCGGCATCGCGGCCAGCGGTTCCAAGGCGGGCAGCCGCTACAAATTCTCTGTCGCCAGCACCTACGAAGCCTTCTGCCCGACGCTGCGCGACAAACTCGGCGAGCAGTCGCGCGTGCCGGCGGGCGTCGGGTCGATCATGGAGATCATCATCAACGGCCACGACTTGGCCACCATCAGCCGGGCGACACAGGCCGCCATCGCGGCTTCCATCGATACGCCCGGCCTGGTGAAAATCTCCGCCGGCAACTATGGCGGCCGGCTCGGCAAGAGCTTTATCTATCTGCGGCCCGAACGCACCGCGGGCGAAACGCGGTGAACCTTATCACGACTCAGCGCATCCAGCGGGCGCCAATCGCGCATGGTACAATGGTGCTGTACGAATCGATCCCGATCGAGATGAACGAAGTGTTGAGGCTGCCATGAGCGACACTACCGCAATCACCACATTTGAAGTCAAACTGCCGGAGGTGCCCCTGACGAAGTTCGAGCGTGAACGTCGCGCCTTCTATCGGCTATTGCCGGAACTCCTGCAAACCCATCGCGGGCAGTACGTGGCCATTCACGACGAACAGGTGGTGGACTGTGGTCCGGTACGCGCGGACGTGGTGTTTCGCGCTCTGGACCGCGTCCGGTCGGACATCTTCGTTGGCCTGGTCAACGAGAAGCCCGAACCGGTCGCCCGATCAGGGGTTCGCCGAGTGCTGGACGACCGAAAGGCGAAACGATGATCCGCTACGCTTACAACGCCCAGAAGGAACCGCCCGCGCCTTTCATCCTCGTGACTTTGCGTCACCCATACAGTGGCGCTGAATTGTCCGACGTACCCGCGCAATTGGACACCGGCGCGGATCAATCCTTGGTCCCCCTCGCGATGGCACAGGCGTTGTCGCTGCTCCACACCGGTGAGGTGGAGGTGGGTGGGGTCGGCGGCGCTTTCAAGTTCATGGAACGGTATGGCGTGTTGATCGCCATCCATACCTTTCCCCCGCGGCTCGTGGAAGTTCTGTCGCACCCCGGCGAACCCTGGGTCCTTCTCGGCCGCGATGTGCTCAATCACCATCGCCTCATTCTGGACGGTCCACGACTCGCGCTGGAAATCGGTTAGCGCAATCCGCACGACCGTCAACTTCAGCCGCTTCCGTTTCATCCACCCACTTGACCGCGCCGGCCTCTTCGTAACTCGCTTGTAACTCGGCGGGCAGCGCGGCGTTTCTTCCCTTTGCAATTCCTGGCGCGCTTCGTTAATCTGAAAGATCGGATGCAGACCGAGTTAAGAGGCCGTGAACCGACCGTCCTACTGGGACCGTGCCCGCTGCATCTGGCCGAAGTGGGGCCTAGTCGGCCAGTCCAATTTCCTTCCTCTCCTGTGGGATCACACCGATGAAGCGCATGCTGGCTGCTCAGCTGATGGTGCTGGTCGTCCTGGCCTGGACCGGGACTGCCTTCGGCCAGGAACCGATCCGTTGTGCCCGCACTCCCGATATTTCGCCGGACGGACGGCTGGTCGCCTTCAGCTACCTCGGCGACATCTGGGTCGTGGAAGCCATCGGCGGCGTGGCCCGGGCGCTCACCAAGCACGAAGCCCATCATCTCGGGCCGGTATTCAGCCCCGACGGTCGATCGATCGCCTTCACCTCCAACCGCCACGGCGGCAACGACGTCTTCGTGATGTCCCTCGAAGGCGACCGCCCGCGCCGGCTGACCCACGACTCGGCTTCCGACATCGTCAGCGGTTGGTCGCCGGACGGCAAGCAGGTGCTCTTCACCTCGGGGCGCGGCACGTCGTTCCCGTTCACCTGGGAAATCTACGCCGTGTCCGTCGAGGGCGGTCGGGCGCGACGCGTCAGCGCCAGCGAGGGCCGCGAAGGCGCGTTCTCCCCCAAGGGCGACCAGATCGCCTACGTGCGCGGCCCTGGCACCTGGTACCGCAAGGGCTACCGCGGCTCCTCCAACGATGACATCTGGATTTGCAACGCCGACGGCACCAACAACCGCCAGTTTACGAGCGCGGAGGTCCAGGACCACTCGCCCATGTGGAGCCCGGACGCCAAGACCATCTACTACGTCAGCGAGGCGTTTGGCGGCCCGGCGAACATCGTGGCCCAGGAAGCCAACGGCAGCGGCAAGCCGCGACAGATCACCTTCCACAAGGACGAGGGCGTCCGCAAGGCACGCATCAGCGGCAACGGTGAATGGATCGTCTACGAGTGCGGCCCGGACATCTGGTTGACCTCGACCCGCAGCGGCCTGCCGCCGCGCAAGCTCGCCATCGAGGTGCATGCCGACGACAAGAGCAACATCGAGCGCAAGACGACCTACACCAGCGGCGCGACGGAATACGCCACCAGCCCGGACGAGAAGCACGTGCTCTTCGTCGTCCACGGCGAATTGTTCCTGATCCCACTCTCCGGCGGCAAGGCGACCCGGTTGACCGATCATCCCGCGTTCGACCATGGCGCGGCCTGGGCTCCGGATGGCAAGAGCATCATCTTCCTGTCCGACCGCGGCGGCCACGAGGACATCTACCTGCTCGAACCGGATGACCCCGAACACCCCGATTTGACCAAGGCGCACAAGTTCAAGGTCAAGCCGCTGACCAGCACGCCCGACGCGGAGATCGGCATCAGCTTCTCGCCAGACGGCAAGAAAATTGCCTTCCTGCGCGGCGGTAAGCTCTGGACGATGAATCCGGACGGCAGCGATGTGAAGACCATCGTCAACCAGACCCAGGTCTTCGACTACGACTGGTCGCCGGACTCGAAATGGCTGGTCTGCGCCCGCATGGATGGCTCGTTCGCCAGCGACCTGTACATCGTGCCGGCGGCCGGCGGCGAGATCAAGAACGTCACCCGCCATGCGACCTACAACGGCGACGTGACCTGGAGCAGCACCGGCCACAAGCTGGGTTTCATCAGCCAGCGCCGGCGGACCAACGGCATGACCGTGCTGTCGCTGCAAAAGCCCGCGATCAGCGGCGCGCCCGCGACGAGCGACATTGACTGGGAGGACATTCACCTGCGCGTCACCGCTGCCGCGCCGATTTCCGCCGAGGAAGGCGCCATCTCCCCCGACGGGAGCAAGGTGGCGTTCCGCTCGACGAGTTCCGGCGATGATCTGTGGGTGGCCAACACCAACGGCAGCCAGTTGACGCGCGTGACCACGGGCAGCACCCGGCCCACGCAAATCCGCTGGTCCAAGCGGTTGTCGGACCTGGTCTACTTCCGTGACGGTACGGGCGGCCTGCGGATGGTGCGGGTCGGTTTCGGCGCGGGCGAACCGGCACGGATTCCCTTCCAGGCCAAGATGACCATCCGCCGCGACGAAGAGTTCGCCGAGATGTTCGAGCAGAGCTGGCGCGCTCTGTCCGATAACTTCTACGACAACAAGTTCCACGGCGCGGACTGGAACGCCGTCCGCCAGAAGTACCGTCCGTTGCTGAAGCATATCGCCACCAAGGAAGACCTTTACGCCCTCATCAGTCTGATGCTGGGCGAACTCAACGCCTCGCACCTGGGCATCTCCGGGTTCGGTACCACGCCCGACGAAAGCACGGCCGACCTGGGCCTGATCTACGATGAGTCCTACCGCGGACCCGGCCTGAAGATCGCCGAAGTGCTGAAACGCGGCCCGGCGGACCGCCGCGGTCTGGCGCTGAAGCCCGGCGAGGTGATCGTGGCCATCGACGGCGAGGCCGTCACCGACACCGTGGACACCAGCAAGTTGCTCAACGACAAGAGCGGTGAAACCGTGGTGCTGCACGTCCTCGCCAGCCCCGACGCCGATCCCCGCGATCCGAAGGCCCGCCGCCGGGTCGAAATCGGCGCGGTCGGCCGTTCCACGGTGCAAGACCTGATGTACGACCGCTGGGTCGAGAATAACTTCAAGCGCGTCGAGGAATTGAGCAAGGGCAAGCTCGGCTACATCCACATTCCGAGCATGGACGACGCCGGACTGGATAAGTTCGTCCGCGCCCTTTATTCGGACAACTTCGACAAGGAAGCCATCGTGCTCGACGTGCGCTTCAACGGCGGCGGTTTCACCCACGACCAGGTGCTGAACTACCTGGGCGCGAAGGAGCACACCTACTTCCGGCAGCGCAACGGCAACGAAGGGCTGGTACTGCGTTCTCACGACCGCAAGTGGACCAAGCCGCTGGTCATGCTCATCAACAATCGCTCGTACAGCGACGCCGAGATCTTCCCCAACGCCTTCCGCACCCTGGGGCTGGGGAAGCTGGTCGGGCAGCCGACCGGCGGCTTCGTCATCGGTACGTCGAGCATTCGCCTGATCGACGGTTCCTCGTTCCGCGTGCCGCGCACGGGCGTCTTCACGCGCACGGGTACGAACATGGAAAAGGAAGGCGTGCGGCCCGACGTCCTGGTGGATACGCACCCCGATGAACTGGCGCGCGGCGAGGATCCGCAACTGTCCAAGGCGGTGGAAGTGCTGTTGACCGACGTCGCTGCCTGGAAGAAGGCCAACAGCGTCGCGAACAAGCCCGCCGAGGAAAAGCCCGCAGCACCGGAAGGCGTCGAGGCGCCGAAATCCGGCAGTAAGTAACGGTCCTCGGCGACACGCTTTGCTCGCACCGTCACCGATGTATAGCTGACAGCTATCAATCAGTAGCTGTCAGCTATTTGCCTTTTTTTCTGTCGATCACGACCACGCCCAACTCGTCGCCAGTTCGCAGTAGTCGGCATAGACCGCTGGAACTATACTGGTCCGTGCTGCGTCCCATCTGGGTAGGACTTCGCCGGACGATTCAACATCGATGATCGCCGTCTGAACGAGGCGGAAAGGGGGCCGAAGTGCGGATCGCGCTGCTGGTGGAATACTACCAACGACTCCCCGAACGACGGCCCAGCGAATCCCCGAAGTCCTGGGCGGTGCGGTTACAGGAAGGGCTCGAAGACTTCAAGAAGCTGGCCACGGCCCGCTACAGCGAGGGCACTTTTGAGCGGATGCTGACCCATCCCAACGTCGACGCACGGCGCGCGGCGGTGCTGGCGATGGGGCTGGCCGGCACGATGACCGTGAACAAGGCCGTCGCGGCTTGCTTGCACGACGGCGACAATCAGGTTCGTCAACTCGCCGGCGATGCTCTCTGGTCGATGTGGTTCCGGGCAGAATCAGAATCGAACGTCCGCGAATTGCATCGCCTCGTACGCCTGCGCAACCCCGAAAAAGCCCTGGCTGGCTTCGAGACGCTCCTCAAGAACGCCCCTGGCTTCGCGGAAGCGTACAATCAGCGTGCCATTCTGTTTTTCCGCACCGAGCGTTTCCAGGAGTCCATCGGCGACTGCGAAACGGCCCTCAAGCTCAATCCCTGTCATTTCGGCGCGCAAGCGGGCATCGGCCAGTGCTACATGCGCATGCGTAAGCCGCGCGCCGCGCTGCGTGCCTTCCGGCAGGCCCTGCGTATCAACCCCAATCTCGAAGGCGTCGAAGAGACCATCCGCAGCCTGGAAGACGTGCTCGGCGAGGAAGGCCGCACGGGCGAGAAATAGGACTGCCAACCGACACCTCTCCGCGCCCGAACTGCGCCTGCAATCGGAGGCTCTCATGCGGCGCACCCTGGCCGTCTCGTTCGCCCTGCTGATTGCCCTAGTTAGCCCGGCCTCCGCCAATACCGCCGACCTGAAGGTCGTCGAGACCGACCTGCTGATCGTGGGCGGTACCGAGTCCGGCGTTGCGGCGGCGATCCAGGCAGCGCGGCAGGGCGTGCGCTCCATCGTGCTGGTCAATGACATCGACTGGTTGGGCGGCCAGTTCACCGCCGAAGCGCTGGGCGCGATCGACGAGAACCGCGGCCGGAGCGGCACCAACGACGTACCCTTTCCGCGCTCCGGGCTGTTCAAGGAATTGCTCGATCTCATCGAAGCGCAGAACACGGCGATGTACGGCCAGCCGCGCCCGGGCAATACCGTGGTGAAGACGACCTGCCGCGCCGCCGACACCGAGAAGCTCTTTAGGCGGATGGTGGAGCCTTACGTCCAGTCCGGGCGACTGCGGATCATCAGCGGCTTCTATCCCACTGGGGCGGAGCACGCCGACAGCGGTAAGCGACTCACTGGCCTGCGCTTTGGGCCGGTAGCGGGTAACGCCGAAGGGTTCACCGTCCGTGCGAAGCTGACCATCGACGCTTCCGACTGGGGAGAAGCCATCCAGGTCAGCGGCGCGGAGTACGAGTTCGGCCCGGACTTGCAGAGCAAGTACCGCGAACCGAGCGCGCCGACCGACCGAGGAAAATACCCGCTCACCGACATGAACCCGATTACCTGGTGCGTGGTGATTGAGGAAGCATCGGAAGAGAAGCCCATCGCGAAGCCCGAGCGCTTCGACGAACGCTGCTACCTCCTGTCGACCCGGCTCACGGCGGACGACTACCGCCAGGTCGGCTGGACGCACAAGCGCTTGTTTTCACCCGACTGGCCGCCGCCGGAAGTGATCTACCGGGGCCGCCGGCTGGTCGATCGGCACAGCGGCGGCGTCAAGGCCGACCGCGACGTCATCCTGCTTAACTTCCCTCCGCAGAATTACCCGCTCGACCGACTGCCGCAACGCGTGATCGACGCCCTCGAAAAGAACGAAGCCGGTTCATCCCAGAAAAACATCGTGCAGATGACGCGCGCCCAACGACAGATCATCTTCGACGACGCCAAGCAGCATGCCCTGGGGTTCCTCTATCACTTGCAGACCACGGTCCACGACCGCATGAAGCCCGACGAGCGCCAGCAGAGCTTCCGACGCTTCCGACTGACCGACGAGTTCGGCACCAGCGACCGGCTGCCGCTCAAGCCGTACGTGCGCGAATCGCTCCGCTTGCTCGCGCTGCACATGATGGTCGAGCAGGAAACCCTGAAGGACGACCGCAAGCAGGACCGCTTCGCGACAGTGATGTATCCCGACGGCGTCGGCTGCTGGCAGTTCGAGTACGACTTCCATCCGACTGGCCGGGGCTTCTTGCCCAAGGAAGGCCCCAGCGGACCGTGGGAATGCTACGGCAAGCCGGGCCGAGGCTGGGGACCGTACAGCGACCGCGCGCTGTTGCCGCTGCGCAGCCTGATCCCGCGCCGGCTGGATGGGCTGCTGGCGGCACAGAAGAACCTCGGCTTCAGCAGCATCGTCAGTGCGGCGGTGCGCTTGCACGATCAGTCGATGATGGTTGGGCAGGCGTCGGGCGCAACCGCCGCCGTCTGCCTGAAGGAAAACGTGCAGCCCCGGCAGATACCCGAATCTCCCGCCCTGCTGGCGGCGGTGCGCCAGGGACTCTGCAATCGATTGGACCAGGGCCAACCGCTGACACTCTGGCCATTTCGCGACCTGGAGCCGTCTCACCCGGCGTTCGAGGCCGTCAACCTTCTGGCCGTGCGCCGCGCTCTGCCCTGGGCGCGTACAGACATCGACTTTCAACCCGAACAGCCCGCGACTCCCGAATGGCGGGCCGCCGTGGTCAAGCAATCACTGGCGACCAAGGAAGTGAAAGCACCGCCACCGCAACCCGACGGAGAGCTGACGCGCGGCGAGTTTGCCCGTCGCTGGTGGGACGCGATCCAGCAACTGCCTGAGAAACGCTGAGAGCCTGTGCGAAAAGGGGACAGGACTCGTTGTGCGAAGCACCCTGAGGGCCGTTCCGGCAACGAGCCCTGTCCCCTTTTCGCACGGGCTCTGAGCGGCACCGCTTGCGGCATCGCAATTCTTCATGCAGGAAAAGTTACAGACTCACTGATTCGATACCACACCACACCACCATTCACCAACTCCACGCGCGCTTCCACTGGTCCCGACGGCATCGATTCCGGGGCATCCGTTACCATCGCGAAGGGTTCTCCCGCGGTTCGCGCCGAGTAGTGGACGGTGCGGTTCGCGACCAGAATGTACAGGTCGAGCGGACGATCAGCGCTACCAGCAATTTCGCCCATCACCTGGAGCCTGCCGGCATCGGCAGGGACGATCCGCACATTCTTCAAGTATGCCGTGGCGCGGATTTCCAGCGTGACCTCGCCCCACAAGCCGCCGTCTCCGTCGGGCGCTGCAACTTCGACAGTCAATTCGTTGCGAGGCTGCATCAGGGCCGTGACCTCGTAGGCGAGGGGATAAGGCCCGGTCACGGTCCTTGCCAAATGCTGACCGTTGAGCGAAAGGTCGGCGGCACCTTCGATCCCGGCGAACGTGAGCCAAAGGCGTTCGTGCGCGTCAATCTGGCGTGGCAGGCCGAAACGCCGGCGGAAGCGCACCCGGCCGGCGAACTCTCCCAGACCACCGTCGCGCCAGCGGCACGGCATGGTCATACGGCGGGCGGAGGGCGGTGGCTCGCCGGTCAACGGTTCGCACTCCCAGGGGCCGCGCAGGCGGATGCGATGCGGATACATGAACGGAGTCACTCGGCAGCCGAAAGCTCGTGGAGCAAGTGCGAGTAGTCCTGATAGGGGGTCGCGTCTGGCGGTCCCTGCGCGTGCAGGTAGACGCTGGGCTTGCCGGGCGGACGCAGCGCGATGATGCTGCTCGACACGGTACCTCCCAGGTCGCCGCGCAGGCAGATCGGCGGGTCGGGGTTGCCGGTCTGGGCGCAGAGCAGTTTTAACGCTGCGATGCAATCGGCGGCGGTATCGTAGGGCCGTTGATAGAGCCACCACAGGGCATGGCCCAACCGGCGATCACTGTCATCATTCACGTCGTGATTCGTCAGAACGTGGATGCCGGGCGGCAGTGGGCGGACGCGCAGCCAGTCCGCGCCCTGCAAGACGTGCATGCTGGACGCATCCGCGCAGACCAGGTTGCAGCCGGCGTATCGACCACTGCTCAACTCCTGGATCGCCTGATCCCGGGCTGCCCCCGCGGTGCGGGCTGCCAGCAGCTCGCGCACCAGCAAGCCGCGGCTGCGGGGCTGTGTGGGCAAACTACTCTTACGGCGATTGGTCACCGCGATCAGCACGCCATGTTCGTTGACACCCAGCCAGGTGCCACCCGCCGTCGGGTCGCGCCCGCCCACGGCACGGCATGGCCCCGGCAGCGATTGCGGCGGCTCGCCAACGCGCGCATAGGCTTCTTCGCGATTCGCCCCAATCACCAACGGGGCGTCGGGCACGATGCGAAAGAACAGTGCCAGCAAACACATGAATGATGCCTCGACCGGAGGGCGCACGCACCCAGAGTGGTGTAGCCGAATTCCGGTGAAGGGCAAGGCCGGCGGCAACCGCGTCATTCAGCGGCCGCGCGCAGGCGCTCCTCGAAAAACTCCTTGAGTCGCCGCATATACTCCTCGCCACCGACGGTCGAAACGCTGCCATGGTGTGCGCCTTCGACCCAGTAGCACTGCTTGGGGCCGGCATAGCGCTCGTACAGCGCGTGCCCTTGCGCGATGGGAATCAGGCCGTCCTCGCTGCCGTGGCAGAAAAAGACCGGCACCCGGCAATTAGCGGCATGGTCGATCGGATTGGCGTTCAGCGGCCAGAAGCCGCAATCGAGCAAGATCAGCACGCTGTAGGTGAAGATTAACGGATCGCGGAAGCCATCGGGCAAATTGCGAAAGCGATTGTGCGCTACGTCGCTCAGTCGGCTGAAACCCGACTCGACCCAGGCCGCGCGTACGTGCTTCGCCTGCGGTAGAGCCTGCATGGTGACCGCCGCACCGTAGGAGACGCCAAAGGCGTAGACCGGCTTGCCCGGCGCGCGTTGAGCGGCGAACGCCTCCGCCGCCCAGAAATCGCGCACTTCGTTGAGGCCAAAGCTCGCCGGCGCGGGCGAACTCCAGCCGTGGCCGCGAAAATCGAAGGTCAGGACGTTCAGACCCAGTGCGTGAAAGTGTGGTAACAGGCCGTGGCCCTGCTGACGATTGCCGCCGTGGCCGTGGCAGAAGACGACCGTGCCGCGCGCCTCATCCGCGGGCACCCACCAACCGCCGATGTCCATGCCATCGCTGGTACGAAACTTGACTTCCTCGTAGGCCAGCGGCGGTTGGTGAAGTCCGGGATGCACGACGGGCACGAACGCGATGGGATGGAAGACGTTGAGCGGCGCTATCGCGAACACCAGCAGTCCGACGCAGCCGATCACCGCCAGGCTGCCGATGGAGATCATCGGCTTGACGGCCTTTCGAGGTCGCAACCGTTCCACGAGGCGAACGCCGCCGTCGAGTGTCAGTTCGAGCAGAAATAGGCCCATCGTGACCACCAAACCGCCAACGAGGGCGCGCGGCAGCGTCACGGTCGCTCGGTTACCCTCTCGGTCGCCGAGCAAGAACCAACCCAACTGTGTGCCCAACAGGTAGAGCAAGCCCGCGGTGGCGATCCAAGCGAACACCCGCAGGATCAAAGGCCCCAACCAGGAACGCCGATTGCTCCACGGCAACTGATGAAAGACATGCCGATCCAGCCAGATGACTGGCGCCAGGCCCAGCAAGACCCAACCGGATGTGCTTTGCGTCCAAACCAGCGCTCCGCAGAGGATGGTCAGGTAGATCGTCCAGGCGCTGATGATCCACATGGCAGAGGATTCCCCCAAGGTGCAAATCGTTCGGGTAGGACGCACCGCTGCCCACCGCCAATCGGCGCGCACTTCATCCGAGGCGACGAACGCAATCGCATATAACGCGCAGCGAGTTTTTTCTCGACAGCCCGGGCAGTCCGGCAGTGTCGAAACGTCCGATTCTTGCTGGATTTGCCATCCGACTCCGAGTAGTCTGCTGGTTCCTCTCTTCTCATCTGCTGGCAGAGCCAGTTTCATAGGAGCATTGCATGGCCACCTGGGGCGAGTTCATGCGGGAATTCAAGATCGTCAACCAGAAGGGCAAGGTGCTTGTCGAGTCCGACGAAGTGCTGGACGTCTGGGAAGAACGCAACAAGCTGCGCAAGGAAG
>JAEUIF010001474.1 GCA_016795185.1 Planctomycetia bacterium
CCTTGCAGTCGAAAGGAGGTGATCCCGATGCCACGCTTCATGGTCCCGCGCGTCGCGCATTGCTGCGCTGGCGCCAGTTCCTTGGGGCGGAGAGCGAACTCTCCGCCCTCTATAACCGTTTCACTGTTTTCCACGAGGAGAGAAAACGATGTTCTTCTTCAAACCATGCGCAATCGCCGTCGTTGCCCTCGGTCTCGTCGGCTTCGACACGGCATACGGTTGCAGTTGCTGTTGCTGCAAGGGTGCAGCACCGGCGGCGCCCGCGCCGATTCAACCGGCTAACGGCGCTGCCGCCAAGACTATGCAGGTCACTTTGTCCGTTTCGGGCATGACCTGTGCCGCCTGCGCAGCCAAGGTACAGAAAGCAATCATGGGCGTGCCCGGAGTGCGCCAGGCGCAGGTCGATATCAGGACCGGCAAGGCCGTCGTCACCGTGGATGAAGACAAGTGCGATGAAAAGGCCATGATCAAGGCGGTCGAACAGGCCGGCTACGGTGCCAAAGTCGCCAAGTAGTCGTCTCCGACAGCCTCTCCCGGTGCCCAGTTTGGTCACCCTCTCCCACGTTTGGAGGTTTTGCCATGTTTCGGAAAGGACTGTTGTTGACAGTGGCCGTCCTTTGTTCCGCAGCCGCCGGGCTGGTCTGGGCTTCAACCCAGACTTCGATGCCAGACAGCGCACTGGCGGCCCAGGCTGTCGAGCAAGTTCCAGGCCCGAAGTGCTGCTACTTGATGAAGCCCTGCTGTCCGAATGGGCCGTGCTGCCCCAAGAAGTGACCTTGCTGATCGGGACGGCATTGGGCCGTCCCGATCAGTCCCGCTGAAACAAAGGAGAAATGCCAATGGCTGATTCAGCAGCGGATCGTGACGGCGTGCCGCCGCTAAGCCCTGCACCAGAGGAAGACATCCTGAGCGAAGGTGGTCTACGCGCGCCGCCGGAGCTCAGCTTCGGGCGAAAGCTCTGGTGGTGGTTCGACATTATTATCCTGGTGAAGCTCGCCCGCCTGCGCTTCATCGGCATCTTGTTCGCCATTGGCCTGGTGATCGTCAAGTGGGACACGCTCGTGGCTTACTACGAGAAGTGGACCCGTGCAGCCGCCGAGCAACGGGCAGCCAGCTCCGATACCGAGTTTTACTGCCCCATGCACCCGAGCGTCATTCGGGACAATCCCAAGGACAAGTGCCCCATCTGCTTCATGCCGCTGTCGAAGCGGAAGAAAGGGGAGAGTTCAGACGAAGCATTGCCAGCGGGGATCGTCAACCGGGTGCAGCTATCGCCCTATCGTGTGGTGCTGGCCGGTATCCAGACCTGGAAAGTCGATTACCTGCCCTTGTCCAAGGAAATCACCACCGTCGGCTACGTCGAGTTCAACGAGCGGAGGTTGACGCAGGTGGCGGCCCGCGTGAAAGGCCGGCTCGACAAGTTGTTCGTCAACCAGACCGGCCAGATGGTCCATGCCGGCGACGAGCTGGCCACTTTGTACAGTCCCGAGCTGCTCGTCATAGTCCAGAACGTCGTGGACTCGAAGCGGAGCGGCAACACCGACCTGATGCGTATCGCCCGCGACCGGCTCCAGCTCCTCGGCATCAGCGACGATCAGATCGACGAGATCGTCAAGACCGGGAAAGCGAACACGCCCCTGAAGATTCGGTCGCCGATCGACGGCCATGTCATCAAGAAGTACGTCAAGGAAGGCCAGTACGTGGACGAGGGCATGCCGCTCTACGAAGTGGCCGACCTCTCGACCGTCTGGATTCAAGCCCAGCTTTACGAGGATGACATCGCCTTCTTGCAGGACGAGCATTCACAATCCAAAACAAAAAAGACGGATGGCATGCCAATCAGGGCCACGACCCGCGCGTTCCCGGCGGAGTCTTTTCAAGGCGCGTTGAGCTTTGTTCACCCGCACGTGGACCCCGACACGCGGACCTTGACCGTCCGGTTCGAGCTGGACAACCCCGGCCACAAACTCCGTCCCGGCATGTCCGCGACGGTGAAGCTGAATGTGCCGCCCCGCCAGCTTGCCTTGTTCGCCAAGAAGGCAGCCGAGGAATGGAGCATGGAAAGCGCCGTGGAAATGCTTGCATCCACGCTGGGCGCGACTGCCCGACCGGTCATGTTCACTGGGTTGCGCCCGCTGCTGACCGAATCAGGGAAGCAAGCGTTGCTCCATCGCGGGCTTGTCCTTGCCGTGCCGGAAAGTGCCGTGATCGACACCGGCAGCCAGCAAATCGTTTACCGAGAGGAATCCCCTGGCACCTACGAAGGCGTCAAGGTCGAGCTGGGTCCGCGAATGTCCGGTCCGGAGGATGTTACCTACTATCCCGTGATTCGCGGCCTGGAGTCGGGCGACGTGGTCGTAACGGCAGGCTCGTTCCTGGTCGATGCCGAGACGCGACTGAACCCAGCTGCTGGCTCAATCTACTTCGGCGGCACCGGCCTCAACAAGGACAGCCAGTCTTCGGCAACCGTGCGGCCTTCGACCCCCGACGATGAAGAGGTGAAGGTCAAGGCAGTGCTGGCCCGGA
>JAEUIF010001480.1 GCA_016795185.1 Planctomycetia bacterium
GGCTGTGCGCCATGTCCTCGCACATCATGGCCGTCAAGATCGAGAACTTCAGCGTCGAGAAGCGCGTCCTGATCTACCGGAAGGTCGCCGACCTGAAGGGCAAGTATCCCAAGGATGTCGTCAAGCACGCGCTCGGGCAGACGCACGGGGCGAATCCCGACATTCTGCAAAAGGCCCACGTCGGCAAGTCGGCCCTCATCTTCTCGTACTGGTACGGTGGGCAGTACGACGGCTTTGGCGGCCCCGAGGCGGCGGGCGGTCTGGTGCGCAGCTACACCTACATCGACCGGCAACTCTACATCTGCTACGTCGGCAACTGGGACGGCGGCCGGTGCGACGATCCGCGCCAGATTCCGCAGAAATTCTGCGGTTCGCCCGAACGACTGCGGGCCGCGACGGCTGAAGTCCTGGCCGGCAAGGAAGTCATCATTCCCTGCGTGGTCCCCGACGCCCAGAACCGCCCGACGGTCCAGCGGCTGCGCGCCAGCAACAAGCTGATGGACTACAATCCCAAGCGCGATTTCGTCGGCTTCGGCGGCGACGACTTTACCCGCCTACAAGGCATGCCCGGCTTCGCCTACCAGACACAGCTACCCAATCTGGGTGCAGGCGTGCAGGGCATCTCGGTCGCGGACCTCGAAGGCAACGGTGAAGCCCATCTCTGCCTGTTCGGCGGCGACCGCGCCGAACTGCTGCGAAACTTCGGCGAATCACTCCTGGAAACCTCGGTGTCGGGACTGAATCAGGGCTGCCGGGCCGCGATCTGGGCCGACTACAACGGCGACGGCAAGCCTGACCTGCTGCTCGCCACCACGCACGGCCCGCGCCTGCACACCAACCTCGGCAACGGCACCTTCCGCGACGATTCGGCGCTGCTGCCGAATGAAGCAGCGCAGAACATCAGCGCTGCCGGCTGGCTTGACTACGACGGCGACGGCCGCCCCGACTTGCTGCTCGCTACCGGCTTCCACGGCCTGCGCCTTTACCGCAATCTTGGTCAAGCGGAGCCAGTACCCGGAGCGCCGGCCCCGCTACCCGCCAAGCCCGCTACGATGCGTTGGTTCGACGATGTATCCACACAGGTCGGGCTGGGGCCGGACGGGATCGCTGGCCACCTCAAGGGTGATTCTCTGGTCGTGGCCGACGTCAACGGCGACGGGCGGCCCGATGTGCTCTACGGTGCGGGCAGCGGCATGCTGCTCCTGAACACGCCGCGCGGCTTCGTCGCCAAGACCGATAGCGGCATCTCGTACCAGACGGGCGGCGTCGGCCCGGTCTTCGCGGACTTCGACAATTCGGGCGCACTCGGCCTGTTTGTGCCGCAGCGCGACGGCTCGTGCAAGCTGTTCAAGAACGACGGCACTGGTCGCTTCACCGACGCGACCGCCCGCGCGGGCGATCTGAACAGATCCATCGGCCAGGCGACCTGCGCGGCCTGGGGCGATGTGGACTGCGATGGCCACCTCGATCTTGTCGTCGGCTGCCTGCGCGGGCCAAACCGTTACTTCCGCAATCGCGGCGACGGCGTCTTCGAGGACCGCACCGACGCCATTGGCCTGGACCATCGCCTCTTCAACACCCAAGCCGTGGCCCTGACTGACCTGAACAACGACGGCAGCCTGGACCTGATCTTCAATAACGAGGGCCAGAGTTCCATCGCGCTGCTGGGCGATGCCTTGCAAGCTCGCCAGCGCACGCCGGTGGTGCTGGTCGCGGCCGGCAAGAGCGGCGTGATTGGCAGCCGGGTCAAGGTCTTCGACCGTGACGGAAAGCTCATGGGACTGCGCGAAATCTCCGGCGGCGACGGCCGTGGCGGGCAGCAAGGACCGCAGGCGCGCTTCGCGCTCGCACCCGGCAACTATCGGCTCGAAGTGCGCTCCAGCGCGGGCGTCGTGCGGACGCAGGAGTTCAAGGTCGCGGAAACGCCGCTGCGAGCGGTGCTGGCGGAGAAGTGAGACGGACTTGTACGTCGGGCTTTCCAGCCCGACACAAAGCGCCCTCAATGTGCGGCCGCGGAGGAAGCTTGATTTGGGCGCTTTGTGTCGGGCTGGAAAGCCCGACGTACAACTATTCCATCCAGCCTCTTGGCAAGCATCCAATCTCGTGGCACAATCTTTTCTTTCCGCCTGAAAAAATCGTAGCGGCGCGGTCGCGGCATGCGTCACCGCGCCGCCGTTCGTCTGCCACCACGAGGGAGCGCTGTTCATGCTTACGTTGCGGTATTCGCGTCAGGCCCTGGGCGGCCTGCTGCTGACTCTGGGACTGGCCCTGTTTCCCTGGACCACGTCCGAGGGCCAGATCAAGAACGACCTCGAAGCCTTGAAGGCGCTCAAGGTGCCCGAGGGCTTTGAAGTCCGCCTGTTCGCCGGTGCCGACCTCGTCCACAACCCGACCGCCCTCGATGTGGACATTTACGGCCGGGTCTGGGTCTGCGAGGGCATGAACTACCGCAAGGGCAAGGTCGGCTCACCGCCCGACCCGGATGCCGACCGCGTCAAGGTGCTCGAAGACACCGACGGCGATGGCAAGGCCGACAAGGTGACCGTCTTCTGCGACAAGATTCCCATCGTGCCGATGACCGTCTGCGTGGTCGGCGACCAGTGCCATGTCGGCGTGTCGCCGGAGTGGTGGCGCTTCGACGGCGCATCCGTCCGCGACAAGCCCGTCGGCCAGAACAAGACGGTGCTGCTGAACGGCTTTCGCAAGGGCGGCGGCAAGGCGCCTTCGTGGGTCGATCACGACCACGCCCTGCATGGCATCAACCTCGGGCCGGACGGCCGCTTCTACTTCACCGTCGGCGACGTGGGCATGACCGTGACCGACAACTCTGGCGTGAAACACGATCCCAACGGCGCGGTCATGGGCCGTGTCAACCTCGACGGCACGAAGATGCGCATCCTCGCGGACAACCTCCGCAACCCCTACGAACTCGCGGTCGATAGCTTTGGCCGCGTCTTCTGCTCGGACAACGACGACGACGGCAATGCCCAGGTCCGCATCTGCTACATCATCGACGGCGGCGACTACGGCTATCGCCACAACGCGAAGCTGCCGAAATCGCCGACCAAGCACCACTGGAACGAAGACGTGCCCGGCGTCACGCCGAAGATCCTGCGGACCTTCGCGGGTTCGCCCTGCGGCATCATCGCCTACGAGGGCAAGCTGTTCCCCGAACGTTTCCACGGTTCGCTGATCCACTGCGACAACGGCGCGCCGCAGGTGGTGCGGGCGTATCACATGAAGCCGAACGGCGCGGGCTTCAACGTCGAAATCGAGAACTTGCTGACCAGTACGGACAAGTGGTATCGCCCGGCGGATGTGGCGCATGCCCCGGACGGTTCGCTGTACATTGCCGACTGGTACGACAGCGGCGTCGGCGGCCATGCCTTCCGCGAACGCGACATCGGTCGCATCTATCACCTGACGATGAAGGGCGCGCCGCCGCCCGCCAAGACCGCCGCTCCCGAATTGAAGACGATCCCCGGTCTGCTCAGTGCGCTGATGTCGCCCATGCCGGCGGTGCGCCACCTGGCCGTGACGGCGCTGCGCGAGCGGGCGAGCGAATCGCTGGAACCGCTGACCAAGCTGGCCCGCGACGGCAAGCACCCGCTGGAGCGCTCCCGCGCCCTCTGGGTGTTGTTCGGCATGGGCGAGGATGGCCGCAAGGTCATCGCCGAGAAGCTCAAGGACGCCGACCCGCGCTTCCGCGCCCAGGCGGTCCGCATGCTGCGCGAGGACCTCGACAAGAACCTGGACGCGATCCTGCCTATGGCCAACGACGACAACGCCGAGGTCCGCCTCGAAGTGACCATTGCCCTGCGCGACCTGCCCACGGCCAAGGTGAAGGCTGGCCTGCTGCAACTGGCCAAGCACCTCGATGCCAAGGATGTCTGGGCCGCGCCGACGCTGGGCGGCGCGCTGAAGAAGCGCGAACCGGAATTCATCCAGGAACTGTTCGCCAAGGCCGAGACACCCGAGGCCGAAGCGCGCGCCCTGACGCTGGCCTTCCAGTTGCAGCGCCCCGAAGCGGTGCCCTTCCTGGCCAGCGTGCTGAAGAGCACGAAGACGCCCGAACACTTCGCCCGGGCGCTGGACGCCCTGGCGTACATCAATGATCCGTCGGCCGGCGAAGCGGTGGCTGCCGCCGCGGTTGCCTCACCCGACGCCGCCCAGGTACGTGCCGCCCTGGAAATCCTCAAGCGGAAGCTGGGGTCCGACTGGAAGCCGGTCCTGGCGAAACCGGTGTTCGAGCAGTTG
>JAEUIF010000019.1 GCA_016795185.1 Planctomycetia bacterium
AACAGCAGCGGCGGATCGTGCGTCACCGCCTTGTCCGCGCCGTAGGCGGAGCGCGTCACGTAATGGGCCTTGTAGTGACCTTTGCGCACGGCATAGAGTTGTGCGTCGCGGTAGTAGAACATCGTCGTGCGCGGGCTTGAACCTTTGCCGAACAGCACTGGCGACAGGTCCACACCGTCGATGGGCCGGTCCTTCGGTACGTCCGCGCCGGCCAAGGTCAAGATCGTCGTGAAGAGGTCCATCGTGCAGGCCAGTTCATGCGTTGTCGTGCCGGGGGCAATGCGGCCGGGCCACCACATCAGCCCTGGCTCGCGCATCCCGCCTTCCCAGGTGCTGCCCTTGCCTTCGCGCAGCAAACCCGCGGAACCGCCCTGCTGGTTGTAGATCAGCCAGGGGCCGTTGTCGCTGGTGAAGACCACCAGCGTGCGCTGGTCGAGTCCTGTTGCACGCAGAGTCCTCAGCACCTCACCGACGGACCAGTCGAGTTCCTCGACCACGTCGCCGTACAAGCCGCGCGGGCTCTTGCCGGCAAAATCCTTCGAGGCGAACAACGGCACGTGCGGCATGTTGTGCGCCAGGTAGAGAAAGAACGGTTTGCTCTTGTGCGCCTGGATGTACTCGACCGCCGCTTCGGTGTAGCGCTTCGTCAGGGTATTCTGGTCCGGCGCGCGTTCGACGAGTTTCTCGTTGCGCAGCAACGGCACGTTCCAGTATTCGCTTTTCGGGGCCAAGAAAATCTCGCGGCCCAGCTTCGGGTCGGCGACCCGGTCCATGTCGTTGGAATAGGGGATGCCGAAGTACGAATCGAAGCCGTGCTTCGTCGGCAGGTACTGCGGCAGGTGCCCGAGGTGCCACTTGCCAACGCAGGCGGTGGCATAGCCCTTCGCCTTCAATGCCTTCGCGATGGTGACTTCCTCCGCCGGTAGACCGCCGGCCGAGTTGGGAAACAGCACGCGACGGGTATCGCTGGTCATGCCGTTGCGCAAGGGCAGCCGTCCGGTCATCAGGGCTGCTCGACTCGGCGTGCAGACCGACGCAGCCGAATAGAAGTTCGTGAACTTCATGCCTTCGGCGGCCATGCGGTCGAGGTGCGGCGTGCGGATCGTGGGATGGCCGTAGCAGCCCAGGTCGCCGTAGCCCAGGTCGTCCGCGTAGATGATGATGAAGTTCGGCGGCCCGGTCTTGTCCGGCTCCGCGCCGCGAACCGATCCGCCGAGAGCCAGGGCGCACAAGAGCCAAATAGGTGAATATATCTTCATGTTTGTATCCTTCATCACTGCACGAACTTCACTTCGACGTAATAGGCGCCACGCAGATCGCCGGTTTCATCGGCGAACCAGGTTTGCAACTTCGTCTTGCCGGGCTTCAATTCCACCGGGAAGGTGATGCTTTGAGCATCTTTCGGAATCGCCTGGTTGCGCTCGAGGTCGCCGACCTTGATCCGCGCGGTGGTCCCCTGAATGGGCTGCTTCGCTTCGGCCGGTAGCTGCCGCAGCGTGATCTCATACTGGCCGCCGCGCACCACCTCGATGGCCCACCAGCCGTTCGCCTTCACGGCCCTGGTCAACGCAATCTGGTCGGAAGGTGCGATCTCACCGTGCCAGTCGTGGCAGCAGAGCCGTGTGGGGTTCTCTTGCTCGGCGCCCAGGGCGATCTCGCAGTATTCGCCAAAGCGCTTCGAGAGGCTAACCCACCAGTCGTCGTACTGCCGACGCAGGTCGGTGACGACTTCCGCGTGTTTCGCGGCCACGTCCTGGCGCTGGCCAGGGTCGGACTGGATGTCGTACAGTTCCTTGCCGTTGATGAGCCGCCAGCGCTGAGTCATGACGGCACTCTTGCGCCACTTTTCGGGGTGTTCCAGCCGCTGGGAATGCACGAACAACGTGCGGGCGGGCAGGTCGGCCTTGTCCTGGCGGAGGAGCGGCGACAGGTCCGCGCCGTCGAGCGGTTCCTTGCCGGGATGCTTCAGCTTGCACAGCGCCGCCAGCGTTGGCAGCAGGTCGATGGGGGCGCTGAGGTACGATACGTCCTTCGGCTTGAGCTGACCCGGCCAGCGGATGAAGCAGGGCACCCGATGGCCACCGTCGTACTCGGAACCTTTGACGTCGCGCATGCCAGCATTGAAGCCCTCGCGCGTCTTCTCGGTGTAGCCGTTCGCCGTGCCGTTGTCAGTCATGTAGATCAGGATCGTGTTCTCTTCGAGCTTCAGGTCTTTCAACCTCGCCAGCAATCGGCCCATGTTGTCGTCGAAGTTGGCGATCATACCGTAGAAGCGGGCCCGTCCTTCGGGCACGCCGCGCTCGCGGTAGGGCTTGCTGTACTTTTCGTCCACGTTGTACGGGGCATGCGGCGCGTTGGTCGGCAGATAGCAGAAGAACGGCCGGTCCCGGTTCGTCTCGATGAATTTCAGCGCGGCGTCGAAGAACACATCCGTGCAGTAGCCGGGCACCTTCTCGCGCTGCCCGTTGCGCAGCAGCGTGTTGTCGAAGTAGTTGTTGCCCCAGAAATCGGGCGTCTGGCCGACGCCGCCGCCACCGTGGGTCAACGATTCCTGAAAGCCCCGGTCCTGCGCGCGGTACGGATAGTTGTCGCCCAGGTGCCATTTCCCGAAGAGCCCGGTGCGGTAGCCGTGGTGGGCGAAGACGTTCGCCAGGGTTGTTTCGTCTTTCCGCAGGATCGAGCGGCCCATGATCGTGTGCCAAACCCCCGTGCGCGACGAGTAGCGCCCCGTCAGCAAGGCCGAGCGCGTGGGGGAACAGGTCGGGTCAACGTGGAAATTCGTCAGGCGCACGCTCTGCGCGTGCAAGCCGTCCAGATTCGGCGTCTTCAGGATCGGGTTGCCATGACAGCTCAGATCGCCGTAGCCCTGGTCGTCCGTCATCACCAGGATCACGTTGGGCGGCCCGGCCCGCTCCGCGCCCTGGGCGATCGAGCATGAAGAATAGGTAGTCAGGACGAGCAGCCAGACTCCGTACCACGTCCACGAATTTCGACAAGGTCGCATGATACTCCCCGTGATGGTGGCGATGGGCATAGCTCACGCCAGATGCAACACCGGACAGCAAGTCAAATCACGAACTGAATGCAGACAGGCCTTTCCGCCGGCAGGCGCTTGACATTGCCCGGCCGCCCGGCTGAGATAGTCCCGCGTTCCATCCGTTGGACTTTACGATCCTCTGCGGGGAGACCGTTCATGCACTCGATTCGACTGGCATTGCTGTGCGGCACGGCCGCCATGCTGACTCTCGGCGCGGCCGGCGGCTTCGCCCAGGGCGACAAGGCCGGCAAGATGCGCGTCTACATCGGCACCTACACGGGCAAGGAAAGCAAGGGCATCTATTTGCTGGAACTGGACCTGGCGACTGGCACGCTGACCGAAAAGGGCCTGGCCGGCGAGTCCGTCAATCCATCGTTCCTGGCCATCCATCCCAGCCAAAAGTACCTGTACGCGGCCAATGAGGTTGGCAGCTTTGAAGGCAAGAAGGGCGGCGCGGTGACGGCCTTTGCCATCGACGCGGCCACGGGCAAACTGACGGAGTTGAACAAGCAATCGTCCGGCGGCTCCGGCCCGTGCCATATCGTCGTGGACAAGGAAGGCAAAGTGGTGCTGGTCGCCAATTACGGCGGCGGCAGCGTGGCGTCGCTGTCCGTGGAAGCCGACGGCAAGCTGAAGGAAGCTGCCTCGGTGATTCAGCACACCGGTTCGAGCGTCGATCCCGGTCGGCAAAAGGCCCCGCACGCGCACTCGATCAACGTGGACCCCGGCAACCGCTTCGCGATGGCCGCCGACCTGGGGCTTGACAAGGTGCTGATCTATAAGCTCGACCCCGCCAAGGGCACGCTGACGCCCAACGATCCGCCGTCGGCGTCCGTGGCGGGCGGCTCCGGCCCCCGGCACTTCGCCTTCCACCCGGACGGCAAGCACGCCTACGTCATCAACGAAATGAAGAGCACGATGACCGCGTTCAGCTATGACGCGGCCAAGGGAGAATTGAAGGAAATCCAGACGCTGAGCACGTTGCCGGCCGACCACAAGGGCGGCAACTCAACGGCCGAGGTCGTGGTGCATCCGTCCGGCAAGTTCGTGTACGGCTCGAACCGGGGCCACGACAGCATCGCCATCTTCGCGGTGGAGGCCGATGGCAAGTTGAAGGCGGTCGGCCACGAACCGACGCAGGGCAAGACGCCGCGCAATTTCAATGTCGATCCGACCGGGCAGTTCCTGCTGGCGGCGAACCAGAACTCCGGCACGGTGGTGGTCTTCCGCATCGACCCGGCGACGGGCCAACTGAAGGCCACCGGCTCCACGGCCAAGGTGCCAGGGGCTGTGTGTGTGCGCTTCGTGCCCGTGAAGTAACCAGGTATTGGAGTCGGTAGCTACCGACGGAAGCTGTCCGCACAGCAGACCCTACGATATTTCGTAGGGTCCGCTGTGCGGACCAATTCGCTGTTCAGACCGCCCGCGGCGTTTTCAGCCGACCAGCACATCGAAACAGGCGTGCGCCCCCACCGCGATGCCGAAACCGCGGAACTGGTAAAGCGCTGCGAAGTACAGCCCCGCCAGGACGCGAAACAGGAAGACGTAATCGTCAAACGCTTCGCCATACGGTCCGATGTGATGCGCGCCGGCGAAGAGCGTGGCGGAGACCATCGCGGCCAGCGGCACTGCCAGCAAGGCGGGGGTCTTCACCGCACGCAGACCGAAAACCAAGCCCGAGTACAACACCAGCCGGAAGACCAGCTCTTCGTAAATGCCCGCGCCGACGTAGGTCACGACCTGAGCCACGCCCTCGCCGGGGGCAGTCGCCGGCGCGGGCTCAATGGCCACGGCATCGATCAGCGGTCCCAGGGCGCGGCTCAGGCCCCACAGCCCGAGGCCGAATACCACGCTTTCAATGGCCATGCCCAGCCAAACGCCTGGTAAATCGTTGGGCCGGTCCTCGTAGCGCGCGATGCTCCAGACGATGAAGATCAGCGCGACCAGGGCCGGCACCCAGTAGAGTTGATTCAGGCCGAACGATTCCAGCGTCCAGCGCAGCCAGGCATCGACGCCGTTGCGCAGGGCGTCCGCCTGCGTGCCGCCCACCCAGACCACGCCCACTTCGTAGGCCGCCAGCAACGGCAGCAGGAACAGCAGGCAGGACCAGGGATGCCGGGTGGCCTTGCGATACGGAACACTGCGATACGCCGGGATGACGAAGCGTCGGTGGGCGGGGCGGCCCGCTTTCGGTGTCAAGTAGTGCATCCGGTAGCCCCCGAGGATGACACGGTGACAAGGTGAAACGGTGACATGGTGACTGAGACAGAAAGGCAATGGATGGCGGTTTGAGTCTGCTCTCCGTCACCATGTTACCTTGTCACCGTTTCACCTTGTCACCTTCACACCAGTTCCGGATAGCGCTGCCCGAGCACCCGGCGGCGTTCGTCCGGCAGCAGGGTGCGGACCACGGCGCGGCCCTCGGTCTCGGCCAGGCTGACGTGCCGCGGCAACGGCAGCCATTGGCCCTGGCCATCGGTGAGCAGCAGCACCACGGGACGGGCGGGAGCGTTCAGGTCGCGGCGGCCCGTCGGCGTGGCGACGACCAGTGCCAGCGCGCCGTCGGCCAGTTCGATGAGCGAACCGACCGGATAGAAGGACAGTTGCAGCAACCGCTCGGCCTGGGCGCGGTCCAGCGCGCCCTTGTCGGCGAGCAGCAAGGTGTCGGTCAGCGCGGTGCGCGGCTCGCGCGCCGGTCGGTGCGGCCGGGCGGCACACAGCGTGGCGTAGACATCGCAAACAGCGAGCAAGCGAGCCAACGGCGAAATCTGCACCTCGCGCAGCCCAGCGGGGTAGCCGGTGCCGTCCATGCGCTCGTGGTGGTTGACGCACGCCTCGGACAGCCAGGCGGCATTGGGCAGGTGTTCCTTCACCAGGTCGGCCCCGATGCGCGTGTGCGATTCGACCAGACGGCGCTGCTCGTCGTCCAGCGGGCCAGCGGTGGTCAGCAGCGCCACGGGAATCCGCAGCATGCCCACATCATGCACCAGGGCGGCCAGCACCGGTTCGAGTGGCTGCGCGCGCAGGTCCGGATCGTGCCGCACCAGCCGCGCCACGACCTGAGCGACGATCAGGCTATGGCAGGCCACCGTCCGCGCCAGCCAGGCGCTGGCATGCGGTGCATTTGGATCGACGGTCGGCTCCACCTGGCAGAAACGCAGCGAGAAGCCGAGATCGACGTCCGCCAGCAGGCTCTCGGCCAAGTTGACCAACTGACTCAGTTCCACGGCTTCGCCGCTCACCAACTGCTGCAACCAGCCGGCCAGGGTTTCGACGCGCATGGCCTCGCGCCGCCGGTAGAGCACCGCCGCCTGTACGGCAGCGCTGCGTTCGGCGACCACGCTCAGCACGGCATCCAGCCCGTCGCACAGCCGCAGCTGGGCGCTAGGCGAATCGGGATACGCTTGCACGGTGCGCAGGGCGGTATCGAGCATCGCGACGACGCTGTGATAGCGCAGCGCCAGAGGGTCGTTCGGGTCGATGCCCGACCAGACGCCTAGCTCGTGACTCGGCTCGCGCAGCTCGGAAGCGAAGTGTTCGGCCAGGCCGCGCAGTTGCTTCAGCAGTCCCTGGCCGTGCAT
This sequence comes from Planctomycetia bacterium, assembly GCA_016795185.1. Lineage (GTDB taxonomy): Bacteria > Planctomycetota > Planctomycetia > Gemmatales > Gemmataceae > JAGVLI01. The sequence continues at coordinate 6,619 of JAEUIF010000019.1, forward strand.
CAGCAGGCGGCGAGCGCGGGCCGTCAGCTGGCGCGGTAGGGCGGGCGGCTCGGTAGCGGTTGGCGCGTAGGCTTCTTCCAGCAGGCGGAAGGAACCGTCCAGCAGTGCGCCGTGCCGCCGACTGGTGGCGGTTTGTCCTTCGAGGCTCGACACGCGCTCGGCTTCCGCCCCCACGGCGGCCGGGAGCGCGGCGCGGGGGTGGTTCTGCTCGATCCGTTGCTTCAGGGCCGCGATCCGGGACAGCAACAAGCGCGTATCGGACATGCCTGGCTTCTCCCCCATCCGCAAGTTCGCCGGCTCGCCGGGATTAACGGGCGCACGGCCGGTTCTTCCTGTAGCATCGTCAGAGTCGGAAGAACGACTTTAGCTGCACGTTGAACGCTTGGCCGTTCCCAGTCCGGCTCGAAGGTTGGCCCCTTGGGGCAGGCTGCGTAAAATAAGGGTTCAGAGTCTGTTCGGCATTCTTGTTCGTAGTTCCGCCTTCAGGCGGTGAGTCGCTCCACCGCCTGAAGGCGGAACTACGAACTTCCTGGCCAAGTGGATTTGGGAGCAGACTCGTACTCTCCATCCCGAACCTCGGACCCGAAGCGAGCATGTCCAACGACCCTCTGCGCGTGCTGGTGATTGACGACGAACCGCTTCACGCCGACGCGGTGGCGGAGAGCCTGGAGCGTGTCGGCTACCAGTGCGTGGTCGCCACCAGCGGCTCGGCCGGCGCGCGCAAGCTCGACGATGAAGAATTCGACGTGGTGCTCACCGACCTGCGCATGAACGACCTGGATGGTCTGGCCATTCTGCGCAAGGCCAAGCAGGAGCAGCCCGACGCCGAGGTGCTGGTCATCACCGGGCACGGCGACATCAAGACCGCCGTGCAGGCCCTCCAGCAGGGTGCGGCCCACTACCTGCAAAAGCCGGTGGACATGGCTGAATTGCGGACCATCGTCGACAAGTCCGCCGAGACGTTGCGCCTGCGCCGCGCCAAGCGCGAACTCGAACGGCAGATTGAGGAAAAGTTTGGCTTCGAGGGCGTCATCGGCAATAGCCCGAAGATGCAGAAGGTGCTCGAAGACCTGAAAAAGTGTGCCCCCACTACTGCCACGGTGCTGATCCAGGGCGAAACCGGCACCGGCAAGGAACTCGCCGCCAAGGCGATCCACAATAACGGCCCGCGCAAGAACAAACCCTTCGTCGCGATGAATTGCACGGTGCTCGATCAGGGCAACCTGCTCGAAGATGAGCTGTTCGGCCACGAACCCGGCGCGTTCACCGGCGCGGACCGGATGCGCAAGGGCCGCTTCGAGTTTGCCAACGGCGGCACGCTCTTTCTTGACGAAGTCGGCGACATGCCGCCCACCTTGCAGGCCAAGCTGCTGCGCGTGCTGGAGAACCAGGAGGTCTTTCGCCTGGGCAGCAACGAACCGATCAAAGTGAACGTCCGCCTGCTTTCCGCCACCAATCGTGATTTGGAAGCCGCCGTCGAAAGTGGAGCATTCCGTCGCGACCTGTATCACCGCTTGAAAGTCGTCACGCTGCGGCTGCCGCCGCTGCGCGAACGCATCCAGGACATTCCGTTGCTGTCCGCGCACTTCATCAAGGAATTCAACCAGCGGCATGGCAAGAAGGTGACGGGCATCGCCGAGCCGGTGCGCAAGGCGATGGCAGCTTACCCCTGGCGGGGCAACGTCCGCGAGCTGCGCAACCTGGTCGAAAGCATGGTGGTGCAGGACCAGGACGGCATCCTCGGCCCGGACGACTTGCAGGAAGGCGAGTTCCAGGAACAGATGCAGCTACCCGCCGGCCGCGCCGCCGGTCCGGACAACCTGGTCGGCCGCCCGCTGGCGGAAATCGAACGCTACTACACCGAGCGCGTGCTGGAAATGACCAAGGGCAACCGCGAGGAAGCCGCCAAAATCCTCGGCATCGGCGAACGCACCCTCTACCGCAACATCCAGCAATGGAAGCTGCAAGACAAGGTCCGCCAGGCCCTCACCGACGCCAACGGCAACCTGGAAGCCGCCGCCCAGGCGCTGGGGGTGAAGGAAGGCGAACTACAACGCAAGCTGAAGCGGTGGGGATTGC